>NZ_JBEXSD010000004.1:0-140367 GCF_040613495.1 Nocardioides sp. NPDC006273
TGGAATACCCCACGCCCGTTGTCTCCGGGGCTGAGAGGCACGCCTCTGTCGAGGTGGTCGGCCTTCACGTTCACGCCTACCCCCACCATAACATAATATGTGGCCGGAGGCACGCGGGAACCCAAAGGAAAAGGATCGAAAACCCAATCAGGGACAGATATCCCAGACCAACCCAGACCGCTGCTGGAAGCCCGCAAGGCACCCAAATGGCACCCAAATGGCACCCAGCCCAGACACCCTGCTTCTAAATCTCCCAACCCAGACAACGTATTGGCCCCACCCGTGCTGGAACCCGACACGCGACCAAACGGACACACGTCCACCCGCCCCATACGCAGGCGGCCAGCGGACCGCGAGGCCCTTCGAGACGGACACCCAGACCGAGATCAGCTGGCAGGGCGCCGAACCAACCGGTAGAGCCTCAGCACCGCCCGACCCCACCAGCGCCGCTCGAGCCCCTCGCGGGCACGCTGCTTCGGCACCAGCGACCGGGTGTGGTCGAGCTCGGCGCGAAGCTCGGCGACCTCGTCCTCCAGCCGGGCCTCTGACTTGCGCAGTCTGATGGCCTCGTGGAGCAGCGCGTCGATGGTGGCGACACCGGCGTCGAGCACCTCGCGCGAGGAGATCGTGTCCGGATCGATGAACGGCTTGCCAGCGAGGTCGGCGGGGACCAGCAGCTCCTCCAGCCCGCCGACCACGTCGTAGCCACGTCCCGTCAGCGCGTCGACCCAGCTCTGGGACAACGCCTCGACCCACGGCAGGATCGAGGGGGAGAGCGCCAGGCGCGCGGAGTCGCGGCGCTTGGCCAGCGTGCGGTGGGCCAGGAACTCGCGTACGAAAGGCCGGTAGTCGGCCGGCTCGATGACCGGCACGACCGCCAGGTTGATCTCGCGCAGCAGAGCTGCCTCGGGCACCCCGAGGGACGGGTTGCCGCGGTCGATCCCTTCGAAGTCGATGGTCAGGTCGTCGAGACCGAAGGCAGCCGAGAACCGCTCCCACAGCAGCGAGGAGGACGAGCCCGGCGGCGGGACGGTGATCAGATGGACGCGCTCGGGCGCGATGCCCTGGGTCCATCGGTCGAGGATGTCGGGCAGCTCCTGGACGCCCCAGAACCAGGACCCGATCCGTCCCTCGCGGTCTGGGTCGCGGATCTCCTCGAGGAACTCGGAGTAGGTCACCACGGAGCGGTGCTTGACGTTCTCCTGCCACTCGGCCGGGATCTGCCGGGCCAGGTCGCGCGCGGAGAGCATGATGTGGATCTCGGAGTCACCCAGCGAGTCCAGGGCGTGCTTGGCCTGCTGCCAGGAGGCGCTCGCCAGGATCTCGTGGGAGATGATCACGGTGCCGTTCTCGACGGCACGCACCTTCTCGGCGAGCGCGTCCCAGGCGCCGGTCGCCTCCTCCTCGATGCCGCCCCAGGGCAGGTCCATCAGGTCGAGGGCCGCCAGGAAATGGGCGTCGAATCGGTCGGCGAAGTAGTGGACTCCCTGCGCGGCAAGGGACTCACGGTTGTGGAAGAGAACATCCTGAAGATAGGACGTGCCCGTCTTCGGGGTGCCGACGTGAAGCAGCACGCGCCGCCCAGTCTCCAACGTTCCACTCCTCTAAGGACGCCCCGCCAGCAATGACAACGCGAGCGCCAGCGCCCGGCGCTCGTCGGGACCCTGCGTCGCCGTCCCGGAGGGGAGCAGCCGGTCAGGGTCTCCGTGGAGAGCGTATCCGGCTTGCACCAGCGCATCGCGTTGGGCCCGCGCCTGTGTTTCGACCCAATCAAAACTTTCTGGGGGGACCCCGACCTCCCGGGCTCCCGGGACGAGCGGTTCGAGCTTCTCCAACCGCGGTCGCAACTGGTCGATGAGCAGCTTCCGCTGGGCCTCGAGATCGGTTCGTACGCAGAGCACCTGCCCGATCACCCGAGCGACCTCGTTCGCCTCGGCCGAGATCGCCCAGGGGCCCGGAACACTGTCGACGCCGAGAAGGCGAGGTAGCAGGGCAGGGTCGGTGACGATCTCGACGCGATCCTTCCCGACCCGATCGGCCCACCAACTGGCGGTCCGGGGCAGGTCGGCACGGGGACCGAACCAGCCGCGCCACTGGGCGTCGCGGATCCAGATGCTCCACGGGTTGACCCGGTTGGTGAAGGTGCGGAACTTCCACGCCCCGGCGGCGATCTCGTCCAGCGGGCCACCGAGGACGTAGACGGTGTAGCCATCGCCGTTGGGCAGCCTGCCCTGCCGCTCCAGCTCCTCGCGGATGGGCAGCGTGAGCCACGGCGACCCGACCAGACGGTAGGGGAGCTGCGGCCGGTCGTCCGCTGACTTCCCGGGCCGACGCGACCACCATCGCCAGCGCGGAGCCGAAACCTCCTCCACGGTCTCGAGCAGGTCCTCGGCGAGCAGCACGCTCGCCGCCCGCAGCAGCTCCCGCGACGACAGCGTCGCCGGATCGACCGGCGGCGGACCGTACGTCCTGGTCTCGGTGTCCCCGAGCAGCGGGAGGTCTCGACGGCCACGGCCGGGAGGGCTCGTACGCAGCAGGGCCTCGACCCGCGAGGGTTCCAACGGACCCGTCTCGTTGAGCCGCCGCAGCAGCTCGAGCACCTCGGCACCCGGAAGGTGAGCGGCCATGAAAGGTGCGGCGGGCTCGGACCAGGACGTCCACGGCTTCGTACCGCCGTCGCGCAGGTGCGCGGCCCACCCCCAACCGCGGGACGCTGGCATCAGGAGCGTCGCCCCTTGACCCGCCGCATCACACCGGCAGCGCGGGACGCGACCGACCGCGGGGGCGGGGTGGTGCGGGCAGCCTCGACGACGACCGCGACCAGGGCGTCGATCGCCGCGTCGGCGACATCCTTGGTGCGCGGCGTGTCCGGGTCGACCCACGCGGCATCGGGCTCGGGTCGTTGCGGGCGGAGGTCTTCGAGGTCACCGGAGATGTCGACCTTGGCCAGCTCGGCCCATTCGATCCAGGACTCGGCGACCTGGTCGGCCCAGTCGAGGGCGGAGGGCGGGATGGTGACCCGCTCGCGACCCTCGCGGTGGGCGAGGGTGCGCTTGGCGATCACCTCGGTGACCATGTGGCGGTAGTCCTCGCGCGGCAGCTCCTGCGACTCCAGCCGCGCGTTCAGCCGGCGCAGCAGCGTCGCCTCGGCGCGGCCGAGCGACTGGTTGTGCCGGTCGCTGTCGATCGGGGTCCAGGACTCCTCGATCCCGACGACCTCGCAGAACCGGCGCCAGAGCACCTCACTCGGCGCCCCGTCGGTCGGCACGGTCACCAGGTGCACGCGCTCCGGAGGCAGGTTGCGACCCCACCGGCTGAGGACGTCGGGCAGGCCGTGCGTACGCCAGAACCAGGCGGCCGAGCGCGACTGCTTCGCCATCTGCATCCGCTCGAGGTAGCGCGCGAAGGTGACCTTGCGCTCGCGCTGCACCTGGTCCTGCCACTCCGCCGCCAGCACCCGCGCGATGTCGCGGGCGGTGTAGACGATGTGCACCTCGGTGCGCCCGCCCTCGCCGAGGTCGGTCATCGCCTTCTCGACCCGGTCGGGCCTCGCCCCTGCGAAGAGGTGGTGGCTGATCAGGATCGTCTCGGACTCGCTGCGGCGCACGCGCCTGACCAGCGTGTCCCACTCACCGTGGACGGTCTTCCGCATCCCGCCCCACGGACGGTCGATCAGATCGAGCGCCGGCCGGAAGAAGTCGGGCTGGCCGCCGACCGGGTAGAAGACGCCATGCTTCTCCAGGGACACCCGGTTGTGGAACAACCTGTCCTGGAGGTATGTCGTGCCCGTCTTCGGAGCGCCGACGTGGAGAAAGACTTTGCGCGCCATGATCCCGCTATTCTGCACCAAGTTAGTAGAGATTGTCGCGGCGGTCCGTCGATTGTCACCCGGCCGTCACTCTTGGGGGCAGTCTAGGGGTTGTTCCGACCTACTTAAGGCAGAGCACGTACGACAGCCGAGGGGCTCGGCCTGCCGAGGTGGTCGGCGAGCCAACGGCTCGTGTCGACGACCTTGCCCAGATCGACGCCGTGCTCGATCCCGAGGCCGTCGAGCATCCAGAGCAGGTCCTCGGTCGCGAGGTTGCCGGTCGCGCTCTTGGCGTAGGGGCAACCACCCAGGCCACCCGCGCTGGCGTCGTAGGTGGTCACGCCGGACTGCAGCCCGGCGAGGGTGTTGGCCAGCGCCTGACCGTACGTGTCGTGGAAGTGCAGCGCGAGGCGGTCGGTCGTGACACCGGCGTCTCCGAACGCCTGGATCAGGGCCTTCACGTGCCCGGCGGTCGCGACGCCGATCGTGTCCCCGAGGCTGAGCTCGTCGGCACCGAGGTCGAAGAGTCGCTTGCCCGCCTCGACCACCTTCGCGATCTCGACCTCACCTTCCCAGGGGTCGCCGAAGCACATCGACAGGTATCCGCGGACGGTCATGCCTGCCGCCTTTGCGCGGCTCATCGTCGGCTCGAACATCGCCCACTGACCGTCAAAGGTCTGGTTGAGGTTCTTGTTGGCGAACGTCTCGGTCGAGCTGCCGAAGATCGCGATGTGACGAAGCTCCAGCTCGAGGGCGCGATCGAGCCCCTTCTCGTTGGGCACGAGCACCGGGAGCTCCCGCGCCCGGTCCCCCAGCCTGTCGACCAGCTCGGTCATCAGCTCCTTGGCGTCGGCCAGCTGCGGCACCCACTTCGGGTGCACGAAGCTCGTCGCCTCCACCGGGCTCAGCCCGGCATCGAGCAGCCGGGTGATCAGGTCTGCCTTGACGCCGGTGTCGATCGCCGTCTTCTCGTTCTGGAGGCCGTCACGTGCACCGACCTCGTAGATCGTCACCTTCTGCGGCAGATCGGGCTGGGGCACGACAGCAGGGAGAGCACTCACCACTCAACCCTAGTCCAGCCGTGACGGGTTGGGCAGGCCTCGGGCAGCACCGACACAACCGCACACAACACGACCGCAAATGCGCTCGATCCGGGGCCCGCGGCAACAGACTGGCCAGAGGGCCATGCATGGACACCAACCGTTTTCAACGGTAAAACGGCGTGACAAGCATCACAGAGCGGGGGTCGTGGTTTGAAGTACGCGAAGCGGCGTGGATCTACGAACGCGCCAGGCCGAAAGCGCCGACCTCCGGGCCCACGAATGATTACGCAGGTCGCGGTGGCTGCACTGGCCGCCAGCGGCCTCGCCGCATGCGGTGGGTCCAGCGATGCTGTCCTCAACTGGTACGTCAACCCCGACGGGGTCGAGGTGTTCGAGAAGTACGCCGACGAGTGCAGCACGGCCGACTACGACATCGAGGTCCAGCTGCTGCCGACGGGCGCCACCGATCAGCGCACCCAGCTCGCCCGACGGCTTGCCGCCGAGGACTCCTCCACCGATCTGATGAACCTCGATCCGGTCTTCGTGCCGGAGTTCGCCAACGCCGGCTGGCTGAAGGAGGTCGAGGGTGACCTCGGCGACCGGATCATCGGCAGCGCCGAGGGCGAGGGCGACTACCTCTCCGGTGCCGCCGACACGGTGGTCTGGGAGGACAAGGCCTACGCGATCCCGTTGTGGGCGAACACGCAGGTCCTCTGGTACCGCGAGTCCCTCGCCGAGGCCGCCGGCCTGGACATGTCCCAGCCGGTCACCTGGGAGCAGGTGATCAAGGCGGCCGCCGACAACGGCGGGTCCGTCGGTGTCCAGGCCGACAAGTACGAGGCGTACGTCGTCTGGATCAACGCTCTCGTCCAGGGCGCCGGCGGCGCGATCGTCTCCGACACCGAAGCCGGCCGGGACGCCAAGGTCAAGATCGACTCCGACGCAGGTCGCCAGGCCGCGACCGTCATCGAGATGCTCGCCGAGTCGAGCGCGGCCCAACCCGATCTCAGCGTCTCGCGCGAAGGGACCAGCCTGGGCCAGATGTTCCCGAAGGAGGGCCCGGGTGAGTTCATGGCCAACTGGACCTTCGTCTACAAGAACTATGAGGGCTTGATCGACCAAGCGGGCGGACCGACCAAGGAGCAGTTCGAAGACCTCGGCTGGGCGCGCTACCCCGCGACGGTGGAGGGCGAGGTGTCCAAGCCGCCGGTCGGCGGGATCGACATCGGCGTCGGCGCCTTCTCGAAGCACCCGGACCGGGCCACCGAGGCGGCCCAGTGCATCACCTCGGAGCAGGCGCAGGTCGATCTCGCGCTCGAGGCGGGACTGATGCCCTCGACCAACGCTGCGTACGACGTGGTCTCCGCCAGCGGCGACTACCCGGAGGACCTGATCGAGCTCTACCGGACCAGCGTCGACGAGGGTGGTCCTCGGCCCAAGAGCGCCTACTACTCGATGATCTCCGGCGCGATCCAGTCGACCTGGCACTCGCCGAGGTCGGTCGGCCCTGACACCACACCCGAGGAGTCCGCGACCTACCTGGAGGACGTGCTCGAAGGGAAGTCGCTGCTATGA
The DNA here is from genome assembly GCF_040613495.1 of Nocardioides sp. NPDC006273. NCBI lineage: Bacteria > Bacillati > Actinomycetota > Actinomycetes > Propionibacteriales > Nocardioidaceae > Nocardioides > Nocardioides sp. NPDC006273. Next base: position 6,427 of record NZ_JBEXSD010000004.1, read on the forward strand.
GCACCGTTGTCGCCCCGAACAAGGGCAAGCCGGTCGTGAGCGACCGTGCCCGCGCCGAGAGCCGGCTCGGGCAGAAGCTGGTGGCCCCGGCCATCGTGCTGATGCTGCTCGTGACGGCGTTCCCGATGCTCCGGGCCATCTACCTGTCGACCTTCGACTACGCCCTGACCGCACCCGAAGAGCGTGCGTTCATCGGCCTGAGCAACTACGTCACAGCGCTCACCGACCCGCTGTTCTGGCAGACCACCGGTGTCACCGTGCTCTACATGGTGGTCACGGTGGCGGTCGAGCTGGTCATCGGCTTCATCTTCGCCATGGTGATGCACCGGGTGATCTTCGCCCGCGGCGTGATCCGGACCTCGATCCTGGTGCCCTACGGCATCATCACCGTCGTATCCGGCTTCGCCTGGCAGTTCGCGTTCTCTTTCCAGAACGGGTTCATCAACGGGTGGCTGCCGTTCGTGGGTGACGACTTCAACTGGTTCGGCCAGACCGGGTCGGCCATCGTCGCGATCATGGTCTCCGAGATCTGGAAGACCACCCCCTTCATGTCGCTGCTGCTGCTCGCCGGTCTGGCTCAGGTCAGCGACGACATGATCGAGGCGGCGAAGGTCGACGGGGCGACGTGGACCCAACGGCTGACCAAGGTGATCCTGCCGAACATGCGCGCAGCGATCATGGTCGCCGTCCTGTTCCGTGCTCTCGACGCGTACCGGATCTTCGACAACATCTTCGTGATGACATCCGGAGCGGTGCGGACCGAGTCGATCAGCTTCCTCACCTATCGCCAGACCATCGAGCAGTTCCAGCTCGGTATGGGCTCGGCGCTGTCGGTGCTCCTTTTCCTATCCGTCCTGGTGGTCGCCTTCTTGATCGTCAGGCTCTTCCGCGTCGACCTGGCGCAGGCTCGACAGGGGTGATCGGGATGAAGAACCGAATCGGCATCATCATCGGCTGCCTCCTGATCCTCGTCTGGTGCCTCCTCCCGGTGGCCTGGATCATCTCGCTGTCCTTCAAGTCCGAGGCCGCGATCACCAACGGCAGCCCCGGCTTCTTCCCGTCCGCCGGCGGCGGCGCAGGCTGGGACAACTACGTGGCGGTGTGGGACAACGAGCAGTTCCGGCGCGCGATCTTCAACTCGATCGGGATCAGCCTCATCGCGACGCTGCTGTCGGTCATCGTGGCCACGTTGGCGGCGTACGCGATCGCTCGGCTGGAGTTCCGCGGCAAGAAGGCGGTGCTGACCATCGCGTTGGCGATCGCGATGTTCCCGGTGGTCTCGCTCGTAGGCCCGCTGTTCGACATGTGGCGGGCCATCGGCCTCTACGACACCTGGCCGGGACTGATCATCCCCTACATGTCCTTCACGCTGCCGCTGGCGATCTGGACCCTGTCCGCCTTCTTCCGCGAGATCCCGTGGGAGCTGGAGCAGGCCGCCCAGGTCGATGGCGCCACGTCGTGGCAGGCCTTCCGCAAGGTGATCGTGCCGCTGGCCGCCCCGGGCGTCTTCACCGCGGCGATCCTGACGTTCTTCTTCGCGTGGAACGACTTCGTCTTCGGCATCTCGCTCACCTCGACCGAGAACGCCCGACCGATCCCGGCATCGCTGTCCTTCTTCGTCGGCGCCGACCCGTTCAACCGGCCGGCCTCCCTGCTGGCCGCGGGAGCGGTCATCGCCACGATCCCGATCATCGTCATCGTCCTGATTTTCCAGCGCAAGATCGTCGCCGGTCTCACCTCCGGCGCAGTGAAGGGATAGGTGCTGCTGCCATGGCCGCTATCACCATGAACCACATCGTCAAGAAGTACGGCGACGGCTTCCCGGCCGTGAACGACATCTCCATCGACGTGGCCGACGGGGAGTTCATGATCCTCGTCGGACCTTCGGGGTGCGGTAAGTCCACCCTGCTGCGCATGATCGTCGGTCTCGAGGACATCACCTCGGGCGACATGATGATCGGCGACCGCCGGGTCAACGACCTCGCCCCACGGGATCGCAACCTCGCGATGGTCTTCCAGAACTATGCCCTCTACCCGCACCTCACCGTCTACGAGAACATCGCCTTCCCGCTGCGGTTGGCCAAGACGCCCGAGGCCGAGCTCGACAAGCTGGTGCGGGACGCCTCAGCGACGCTCGAGCTCGACGAGCACCTCGACCGCAAGCCCGGCAACCTGTCCGGCGGCCAGCGGCAGCGGGTCGCCATGGGGCGCGCGATCGTCCGGCAGTCCGATGCCTTCCTCTTCGACGAGCCGCTGTCGAACCTCGACGCCAAGCTGCGTGGCCAGATGCGCACCGAGATCGCCCGGCTGCAGAAGCGGCTCGGCATCACCACCGTCTACGTCACCCACGACCAGACCGAGGCCATGACTCTCGGCGACCGGGTCGCCGTGCTCAAGCGCGGCGTCCTGCAGCAGCTGGCCACCCCGCGCGAGCTCTACGAAAACCCGGGCAACCTGTTCGTGGCCGGCTTCATCGGCTCGCCGCCGATGAACTTCCTGCCGGCCACGGTCAAGGGCTCCACGGTGGAGCTGCCGTTCGGCAGCGTGGAGATCCCGGCCGAGAAGGCCGAGGCCGCCTCCGGGCACAGTCTGCTCATCGCCGGTATCCGTCCCGAGCACTTCGAGGACGCCTCCCTGGCCTCGAACTCCGGACGCCCCGGCTCGACCTTCTCGACCAAGGTCGACGCCGTCGAGTGGCTGGGCAACGAGACCTACGCCTACATCCCCTTCGAGGCTCCGGACGAGGTCAGGGCCCAGCTCCAGCAGCTCGAGAAGGACCTCGACGGAGAGGGCCTGCGCACCCAGCTCGTCGTCTCGCTCGACGGTTCCAGCCGGATCGCGGAGGGCCAGGACGCCGAGATCTGGGTCGACGGTCGCCGCATCCACCTCTTCGACCCTTCGACCGGCGAGAACCTCACCGTCGACCACGAGCACGCCGGGCGCATCCTGGGGGCCGAGGTCGACTCGGGCAAGGCCTGACTTCGCGAAACTGCCCGTGACAAGCACAACGGATTGATGCCCGGGGCACCGGGCCCCGGGCATCAATGATGAGTGCTACCGCAGCCGGTCGCTGACGTCGACCGCAACGGTCGCGGTGTTGTAGCCGTCCGCAGCGACGGTCACCATCAACCGCAACGCGTAGTTCTTGTAGCGATCACGCACCTCGAATGACGCATCGGTGCCGACCTCCTTGAACGTGTCAGAGCTCGGCTCCGCAGCGGGAGAGCGAACCTGCCACGAGTAGGTCACGGTCGCACCCTCCGGATCATCCGTCGCCGCGGTGAGCGTGCTCCCGACACGTACATCGCCAGCGACCTTCGGCTCGAGGACGAGGTCGCCGAGCTCGACCGAGCCTGTCGGCTTCGAGACCGCCGTGCCCGGCTCCCACGTCTTCTTGGTGGCCGAGACCTCTACGGAGAAGGTGTGGCCGTGGTCGTTCGGGCCGAGCAGGTAGGTCTCCCCGGTGGCGCCGGCAACAACCTCGCCGTCGCGCAGCCACTGGTAGCCGTACGTCACGCCGTCGGTGCTCCAGGTGCCGGGGTCGACGCCGAGCGTCTCACCCACCTTCGGCACACCGGTCACGACCGGGGGCTGGGAGCTGAGGAGCGGGCCGTGCGACACGGCGATGGTCTGCGAGTCTGCATTCCCCGCGACATACCCCTCCTTGGTCGCGGTCACCCGGACTCCGACCTGGTGACCCGCGTCGGCATCCGCGAGGACGTACGTCTCCGCCACCGCGCCGTCGATCGCCTGACCGTCACGGAGCCACTCGTAGGCGTAGGTCACGCCCTCGGTGTCCCACTCGCCGCTGGTCGCGGTGAGCTTCTCCCCGACGATCCCGGTGCCCTCGATGGTGGGAGCCGTGGTGTTGGTCACGACCGGACGCAGCATCTGGATGTCGCGGACGACCTGCTCGGCGTCGGTCACCGTGAACTCCTTGGAGAAGGTGGTGACGTGGATGCCGTCATAGGCCTCGACCCGGATGCGGTAGGTCCCGGGATCCAGAGCACCGGTCGCGTAGCGGCCGGACTCGTCGGTCCAGGCCTCCCCTGCGTAGTCCCAGCCCCAGCTGGCGTCGCGCTCGATCACGACGTACTCCCAGGCGTGCGGGGTGCCGTCGTGGTGCGTCACCACACCCGTGGCGCGAGCGCCCAGGGCGAGCTGGGCGTCCGCAGGGGTCGTCTCGCGAACGTTGACCGTCACCTTGTCGGCCTCGTCGAAGGATGCCTTGTCGCTGAACCACTCGGTTCGATGTCCGGCACTGCTGGTGAACTCCAGGCGGTAACTACCGGCCGGAAGTCCTCTGACCGTGTAGTTCCCCTCGACGTCGACGTATCCCTGGCCGGACCACTCGAATCCGTCCGCCGTGTAGGCCGTGACGTAGGCATCTCGGATCGGCTGCCCGTCGCTGTCGCGGAGGGTTCCGGTGATGAGGCCGCCGACACGTACCTGGAGGTCCTCGACGGCGGCGGCGCCCGCCACGACATCGACGTATCGAGAGGTGTTCTCGGCGTAGAGGTAGTCGTCGTCGAACGAGAAGCTCAGGTAGTGCTCGCCGGCCCGAAGGCCGTCGAGACGGTAGGTGCCATCGGCACCGGTGACGGCAGAACCGGCCCAGTCCCAGGTGTCGGTGCGTTGGGCCTCGACGGTGACTCCGGCGGCCGGGTTACCGGCATCGTCGGTGACGGTGCCGGTGATGGCCTCGGCGCCGGCGTTGCTGGCGAGCGCGACGTCGATCGGACCCGACTCGCCGGCGATCACGTCCGCGGCCTGCTCGACGGTGGCTGCATCGCGGTAGTACTCCTGGGCGACGCTCCCGCTGTGGTCGACGAACCGGATTCGATACGCCGCGCCGCCGGTCAGGCCGTCGAAGCCGTAGTTCCCGGTGCTGGTCGTCGTGTCCCAGGCGACCGAGTCCCACCAGGCCCCGCTGCCGTCGTCCTGGGCCTGGTAGAGCGTCACGTCGATGCCGCGCAGGGGCGTACCGGACTCGTCGGTCACGGTGCCCGCGATCGAGGCGCCGACCGCCAGATCCGCGTCAGCCGTGAGCGTGTTGGCTCCCGCTACGACCAGGTCTGTCGCCTGCTCGAGCGTCGGGGCGTCGTCGTAGTACTCCCGGAGAGCGTTCGAGCCGTAGGGGAAGAAGCCGACCCGATAGGTTCCAGCGGCGAGGCCGTCGAACGCGTAACTGCCGTTCGCATCGACACTGACCTCGGTCTGACGTGACCAGCCCGTTCCGTCCTGGGCGTAGAGGGCGACGTCGACTCCGTCGGCGGTCGCCCCGTCGACAGTCACGGCGCCCTCGATGACGCCGCCCTGCTCGAGGGTGGCGTCGATCCCCGAGACGACCCCGGAGTCGACGATCGCGATGTCGGTCGCCTGCTCGAGGCTCGCGGCGTTTTCATAGAACTCCGAGATGAGACCGCGATCGCTGCTGAACTCGACACGGTAGGTCCCGTCCGGGACGGCGAGCTGGTAGCTCCCGTCCTCGCCGCTCCGGACGTACGCGGCCCTCGACCACCATTCCTCATCGCCCTGAGCCTCGAAGCGCCTGGCACTGATGTAGACATCGCCGATTGGAGCACCCGACGCGTCTGTCACATGCCCAGTGATCTGCCCGTTCGCCTTGATCGCTCCGTCGATGCCTGAGGTGGTCTCTCCGAGTGCTACGGAGACGGTCTCGGCAGTCTCGACCGAGACGGCGTCGCGGTAGTAGGACGGCTGCCACAGCTTAGGAGCGTCCAGCTGCATGGTCCTGCCGGAACCCGACGCGGTAGTCCCCAGCGGGCAGGTAGAGGCGGTAGTTGCCGTCGGCGTCAGTGCTCACCTCACGGTGGCTCTCCCAGTATCCGTGGACCTGTCCGTCTCCCCAGTCCTCCTCGTAGAACTTGTAGGAGGTGACGACCAAGCCGGCGATCGCCTCACCTGTGGTGCTGGCGACATGCCCGGAGATGATGCCGTTGGGCGCCTCGGCGAGCTCCCGGTCGATCCCGGGAACGGTGGCGCCTCGCGTGACGACGACATCGGTCGCCTCCTCCACGGTGGCGCCACCGTAATAGACCCGTTCCCAGCGGTCGTCGCTGTCGACGGGCGGCGTTCCCTCTCCTCCACTGCGGTCGCCGGAGTTGAACAAGACGCGGTAGGTCCCGGCGGGGACGTGCATCCGGTAGCTGCCGTCAGCGCCCGTCTTCGCGAACCCGACAGGGTTGTCCCAGCCGTAGTCCGGATCATAGGCCAGCGCCTCCAGGCGGATCCCCGACAGCGGTCCTTCCCCGGCGCCGGTCACGGTGCCGGAGACGATGCTGTTGCGGACGATCTCCAGATCGGTGGTCACCGGCCCGTCGGTGACGACGATGTCGGTGCCGTCCTCCGCGCGATCGCTGGTCGAGCCGTAGACGACCGTGGGGTAGTCAGATCCGACCGGCCGGACCCGGAGTCGATAGGTGCCAGGACCCATCGAGAGCTCGTAGGTGCCGTCCTCGGCTGTCGTGGTCGTGATCCAATCGCTCTCAGCCGGATCGGTGTAGCACAAGGTCCAGTAGCCGTACGGACCTTCACCCCAGTCATCCTCCTCGTAGCAGAATGCATCCACCACAGCGCCCACGATCGGGGCACCCGTGTCCGCATCCAAGACTCGCCCGGTGATGCCCGGTCCCTCCAACGCGGCGGCCGGAGAGGCCCCGCCGATGACCGTCGCCATGCCGGCGGCGAGCAACACGGCCAGCGCGGCGGCCAGTGCTCTCAGTGTCTTCAATGTCTTCTCTCTTCACCAGTGACGGGTCGGGATCTCGACCCCGGCGCACGTCGAATCCGGGTCGTCGGCCATGCCGTCGACCAGCCATGTGCTGTCGTGCTCGACGATCCCGATGACGACAGGTGCGATCTCGCGGGGCTCGATGGACGGGTCCGTCTCGGACGCCTGCGACCAGCCGCTCTTCCAGATGCAGGCCTGCACCAGGCGCATCCCGTCCTCCTTCGGCGCAGCGACCGAGGTCACTGTCACCGGCAGCGGTCCGGGGAACCAGCGGCCACGATCGAGACCGGCGTAGTGGTCCATCCGGTCGAGCCCACCCGGTGTCATCGCACCGCGGGCCGCGTCGACGTCGCCGGTGTTGACCACCTTGCCGAACGCCTCGGCCCACGCGTTCACCGCGGCCGTCTCGGGCCGGGACCTCGCCTGAGCCGGGGTGGTGGCCACCATCTTCGGGTGCTTGGTCGGAGCCTGCTCCACCGAACCGGACTTCTCCGGCGCGGCCGATCCGGAAGGATCACCGGCTCCGCTCGAAACGCTCGAAGCGGCTCCGGTGCGCGTCGACTCGTCACCAGAACACCCGGCGGCCAACAGCAACAGCGGCATGGCGGCAACGATGGTCGCAGGCCTACCCCATCCGTGCAACGAAACTCCTTGTAAGGGCCCCACGTCGAACAATGCCCCCGAGAGCAACCCCCACTATGAGATAGGCCGCGACAAGCCGGAGTAAAGAGATTTACCCCCGCAGGTAACAATCAGGCTGATTCTGTCTCCACCACGAACAGCTCCGCGCCGAGCGGGACCTGCGAGCCCGCGGAGGCGCCGACGACGGTGACCGTGCCGGCAAAGGGGGCCTTGAGGGAGACCTCCATCTTCATCGCCTCCATGACACCGAGGACCTGGCCCTCCTCGACCTGGTCGCCGACCTGGACGCGTACGTCGATGACGGTGCCCGGCATCTTGGCCTCGACGGCCCCGTCGCTGTGGTGGGCGGCGGCGCCGGCGACGCGGTCGGGCGGGGAGAGGTCGAAGCGCTGGCCCTGGTGGACGATCTCGGCGAGGCCTGGCTGGACGTTGACCGCCGCCCAGTGGCGTACGCCGTCGACGACTGCCACGAGGACGTGGTCGGCCGCGCTGATCTGCCGGACGAGGTGGCTGACGCCATCGCTTGCGACGCGGCCGGAGGGGCGGTCGACGGTGACGCTGCGGTCGAGGTCGACGATGGTCGGCGCCGGGGAGCCGGCCAGGCGCCAGCCGTCGGCGCGGAACGGAGTCGCGGTGTCCGAGACCGCCGAGAGCATCGCGCTGATCCAGGCGACGAGCGTGCGCGGCACGTCGGCGTCAGGGGCGGGCACCTCGTTGCGGTCGAGCCAGGCAGTGTCGATCTCCGCGTCGCGGAAGGCGTCGGAGGCCGCCAGCACACGCAGGAAACCGGTGTTGGTGGTCAGGCCGAGGACGGCGGTCGTGTCGAGCGCCTTGACCATCGCCGCCCGGGCCTCCTCGCGGTCGGAGCCGCGGACGATGATCTTGGCGAGCATCGGGTCGTAGGCGGTCGAGACGACCTGCTCGCTCTCCAGGGCGTGCTCGACGCGGGCACCGGACGGCCACCGGACGAGCGAGGTCCGGCCGGCCTGTGGCAGGAAGCCCTCGAAGGCGTCCTCCGCGTATACCCGGACCTCGATGGCGTGGCCCTCGACGCGTACGTCGTCCTGGGTGATACCGAGCGACCCACCCGCCGCAACGCGAAGCTGGAGGGCCACGAGGTCGACTCCGGTGATCTCCTCCGTGACCGGGTGCTCGACCTGGAGGCGCGTGTTCATCTCCAGGAAGTACGCCTCCCCGGTGGCGTCGTCGAGCAGGAACTCGACGGTCCCGGCACCGGTGTAGCCGACCTGCTTCGCGAGCGCGACGGCGCTGGTCAGGACCAGGTCTCGCTGCTCGTCGGTCAGCGTCGGGGCGGGCGCCTCCTCGATCACCTTCTGGTGACGGCGTTGGACGGAGCAGTCACGCTCGAAGAGGTGGATGACGTTGCCGTGGGTGTCGCCGAAGACCTGCACCTCGATGTGGCGGCCCCGCTCGACGTACTTCTCGATCAGGAGGGTCTCGTCGCCGAACGCGCTGAGCGCCTCGCGGGCGGCAGCCGCGCGGGCCTCGTCGAGCTCCTCGGGCGCGCGGACGATGCGCATGCCCTTGCCACCGCCGCCGGCGGCGGCCTTGACCAGCAGCGGGTAGGGGCTGTCCTCGCCCCTCGGAACCACAGGTACGCCGGCGGCGACCGCGATCTCCCGGGCCGCGTCCTTACGGCCCATCTGCTCGATGACCTCGGGCGTCGGGCCGACCCAGGTCAGCCCCGCCTTCGTCACTGCCCGGGCGAACTCGGCCCGCTCGGAGAGGAAACCGTAGCCCGGGTGGATCGCCGCGGCACCTGCCTCGACGGCAGCGCTCACCACCGCGTCGGAATCGAGGTAGGACGAGACCTCGACGGCCTCGTCGGCGTCGCGTACGTGGGGAGCGTCGGCGTCGAGCGCGGTGTAGATCGCGACCGTCCGGATCCCCAGGTCACGACAGGTGCGGAAGACCCGCCGCGCGATCTCGCCTCGGTTGGCGACCAGAACACTCTCGAACATCACTCCAGCCCCTTCAGGCACAGTGGTTGCCGAGTCGGCGCGTCATGACGCGCCGACTCGGCGTGGATTGTGGTCAGGATGAGCCGACTCGGCATGGAGGGGGTCACATCCTGAAGATTCCGTAGCGGGGTTCGGGGGTGGGCGCGTTCGCGGCCACCGCGAGCCCCATCGCCAGCACCCGGCGGGTGTCGGCGGGGTCGATGATGCCGTCGTCCCACAGTCGCGCGGTGGCGTAGTAGGGCGAGCCCTGGGTCTCGTACTGGTCCCGGATCGGCGCCTTGAACTCCTCGTCGTCCGGCTTGCCGGCGACCGTCGCGAGCACCGAGGCGGCCTGCTCGCCGCCCATGACCGAGATCCGCGCGTTGGGCCACATCCACAGGAAGCGGGGGTCGTAGGCGCGCCCGCACATGCCGTAGTTGCCGGCCCCGTAGGAGCCGCCGATGACGACGGTGAACTTCGGGACAACCGAGCAGGCGACGGCGGTGACGAGCTTGGCGCCGTCCCGCGCGATCCCGCGGTTCTCGTACTCCTTGCCGACCATGAACCCGGTGATGTTCTGCAGGAACACCAACGGGATGCCGCGCTGGTTGCACAGCTCCACGAAGTGGGCGCCCTTGAGCGCCGACTCGGAGAAGAGGATGCCGTTGTTGGCGACGATGCCGACCGGCTGCCCCTCGATGTGGGCGAACCCGCAGACCAGCGTCTCGCCGTAGAGCGCCTTGAACTCCTGCAGCTTCGACCCGTCGACGATGCGGCGGATCACCTCGCGTACGTCATAGGGGGTCCTGGTGTCGGCGGGCACCACGTCGGTGAGCGTCTCGGGGGACTCGAGCGGCTCGTCGTAGGGCTCGATCGGCCTCGCCTCCTGGGCGGGGAGGGTCGAGACGATGCCACGGACGATCTCGAGCGCGTGCTTGTCGTCGTCGGCGAGATGGTCGACGACGCCGGACTTGCTGGCATGGACGAGCCCGCCACCGAGCTCCTCGGCGGTGACCTCCTCGCCCGTGGCCGCCTTCACCAGCGGCGGCCCGCCGAGGAAGATCGTGCCCTGGTCGCGCACGATCACGGTCTCGTCGCTCATCGCCGGCACGTAGGCGCCGCCGGCGGTGCACGACCCCATCACGGAGGCGATCTGCGGGATGCCGCGCGCGGACATGTTGGCCTGGTTGAAGAAGATCCGCCCGAAGTGCTCGCGGTCGGGGAAGACCTCGTCCTGCTTCGGCAGGAACGCGCCGCCGGAGTCGACGAGGTAGATGCAAGGGAGGTTGTTCTCGGCCGCGATCGTCTGTGCCCGTAGGTGCTTCTTGACGGTCAGCGGGTAGTAGGTGCCACCCTTCACGGTCGCGTCGTTGGCGACGACCATGCACTTGCGGCCGTTCACGAGCCCGATCCCGGCGACGACCCCCGCCGACGGCACCGCCCACTCGTCGGTGTCGTCGTACATCCCGTACGCCGCCAGCGGAGCGACCTCGAGGAACGGTGACCCGGGGTCGAGGAGCCCGTCGACCCGGTCGCGCGGGAGCAGCTTGCCCCGGTCGGTGTGCCGTTGCCGGGAGCGTTCGCTCCCGCCTTGCCGTACGCGCTCGAGCCGTTCACGCAGCTCGTCGGTGAGCTCCCGCAGGTTTGCCGCCATGAGGTCGAGGTTAACGGTTATTAACCTCCGGTGACAAGAGCCCGCCGTGCCGCGGCGACCCGTCGGAGGGGTTGCCACCTGTCACGGGTGGCAACCCCTCCGGCCAATTCAGTAGGACTGAGGTTTCCGAGATCAGGCAGTGCGGTCGGCGAGCTTGAGCCAGACGACTCCGCCGATGATCACGGCGAGCCAGGATGCCTTGGCCAGGGTGAGCGTCTCGTCGAAGAAGAGCGGGCCGAGCAGTGCTGCACCGACGGCGCCGATGCCGGCCCACACGGCGTAACCGATGCCGACGTCGATGGTGCGCAGCGCGACGCTGAGGGCGAACAGGGTCAGCAGGAAGAAGACGATCGCGACGATCGACCAGGTCAGAATGGTGAATCCTTGGCTGCCGCCGACTGCTAGTGCGTAGCCGACCTCGAAGGCTCCGGCAAGCAGCAGCATGAGCCAGGCGCGGGCATTGGTCTGATCGCGTCGATCGGCGGTGCTCGACTGGATCGTCTCAGCGGTGGGTGCGGTGGTGGTGGTCATGAGTGATCTCTCCTGTCTTCCGAGCGCGTGGCCCGGTCGTGCATGTACGAGGGGACGACGTCGAGATGTCGTGGTGGTCAGGCGACTCCGGTGAGTTGGAGGCCGACGACGCCACCCACGACCGCGGCGATGCCCAGGAGCTTGCGCCAGTCGAGGCGCTGGTCGAAGAGGAGTACGCCGAGAACGACGATCCCGACGCCGGCGGCCGAGGTCCACACGGCGTACCCGACGCCGACGTCGAAGGTGAGCAGCGCCAGGCTCAGGAAGTAGGTGGCGGTGCCGCCGCTGAGCAGGGTGACGACGGTCCAGCCGGGCTTGGTGAAGCCCTGTGCCTTCCCGGCGGAAAGGGCGACGATGATCTCGAAGACGACGGCGATACCGAGGAAGAGCCAGTGCATGGTGATGTCCTTTCGGGATGCTGAGGGTTCAGCGGAGCTGGGTTGAAGGAGTGGAGCGGGTGGAATGGAGTTCGAGGTATCGGGTGAACGGCGCCAGGCGGCGCGATACGCCAAGCTGCTGGGCCGTCTCCTGGAGGTGTGTTCGGTCGGCGCTGCTGTATCCGGCTCGGTAGTCGAAGCCCGATTCGGCCGCGGTGTGGCGGTCGACGGCGTAGTAGACAGCCGAGACGCCGTGGGCTGCGGCTACGCGATAGCACGTTGCACATGGCTCCCCCGTAGCCAGTAGCGCGGCGCCTGCCGCCCCGCTGGGACGTTCACAGACGGCTTGGCGGATGGCGACGATCTCGGCGTGCGCGGTGGGATCGCCAGTCTCACGCACCAGGTTGACGCCGGCCTCGGAGACCCAGCCATCGTCGCCGACAAGCACGCCGACGAACGGGAGCCCGCCGGACTCGACGTGGCGCACGGCAAGATCGACCGCGTTGGCCATCAGTGTCTGAATATGGATCCGGTGGGTCTGAGCGCTCAAGGCGATCTCCTGTTCCACGGGGCGCCCCTGGTGAGCGCGACAGGTAGATCGTGTGTCTTCACATTGGTGTCAACTGCAACAATTGCGACAGCCCGAAGCCCCCGAATCACGGCCACATCAGGAGGTTCCATGCGGATCGGTGAGCTGGCCGAAGCCAGCGGCGTCAGCCCCCGTTCATTGCGCTACTACGAAGGACTGGGCCTGATCCGTTCCGAACGAACCGCCGGCGGGTGGCGTGACTTCGACCCGGAGATGATCGAACGAGTGGTGATGATCCAGCATCTTTTCGCAGCTGGCCTCGCCAGCAGCACCATCGACGAACTTCTGCCATGCCTCGAGGCTCCTCTCGAGGAGCGCAACGGCGTCATGGAGCAGTTGCTCGCCCAAGAGGCCGAACGAATCGCTTGCAAGCAACGCGAACTCGACCGCGAGCTCGAGGTCCTCCAAGCACTCCGCCGCGACATCGCTCTACCCGGCACCGCGTTCGGCCCCTCGAGGTAGCAATCAATCCACCAGCGCGGCGAGACCACGATGAGCTGACGCAGCGGTCAGGCCAGGGCGGCGCGGGCCATCCTGACGAGTACGTCGCGAGTGGCCTCCTCGGGGAGGACCCGGTTGTGCGGGGTGGAGTTGATCAGCCCGAAGACGGCGTGGGCCATGGCCCTGGCGGCGTCGGGGGTCAGCGAGGGGTTGCGGTCGCGGAGCTGGTCGGCCCAGAGGTCGACGTACTTGCGCTGCAGGGTGCGCACCTGCTCCCGCGCCTCGTGCGGGAGCGACTGCCAGTCACGCTCCTGGACGACGATCAGGGCGCGGTCGCGCAGGGCGAAGTCGACGTGCCAGTCGATCAGCGCCTCGATGGCCGCGTCGGTGCCCGAGGCGGCCTTCACCCGGGCGCGCCCTTCGCGAAGCAGGTCCTGGGAGATCGAGACGAGCATCTCGGCGAGCATCGCGTCCTTGCTCGGGAAGTGCTTGTAGAGCGCCGGACCGGAGATGCCACAGGCCGCGCCGAGCTCGGAGACGGACACTCCGTGGAACCCGCGGGCTGCGAAGAGCTCGGCGGCGGTGTCCAGGATCTGCTCGCGCCTGGTCTTTGTCGGGGCCGAGGCGATGTCCTGAGCCTGCCGAAGGGTCATTGGCTGAGGTTATCGCGTGCGCTCCACAGCCATCTCACTCCTCGAGCAGGTGACGTGCCCGGAGCACCGCGTCGAGCGCGATCTCGACGTCGTCGACCTGGTCCCGGGCCGACTCGCCGGTCACGGCGGCATCGCCGGCGGCCGGCCCCGCCGACCGGTGCCGGCGCATCCCGTCACGCAGCTGATCGAGGAGCTCGGCACGCTCTGCGCCACGCAGATGAAGCAGGACGGACGCGTCGCGGTCGACGGTCCAGCAGAGCTGGTGCATCACCGCGAGCGAGTGGCCGCAGACCGCGTGCCAGTAGCCGCAGGTGCAGGCCACGGTGAGCTCCTCGCCATAGGGGACCAGCTCGACTCCCGCCTCCTCGGCGTGCTCGGCCACGTCGAGCGGTAGCTCGCCGGCCAGGAGCGCCTCGGTCCTCTCGACCGTGGCACCGACGACCTCCGACAGCGCGGTGACGGCGTCTCCGGGCAGCACCGGCACCGTGCCGGTCACTGTCCACAGCCCGCGCTCGTCCTCGACCGCCGCCGCAAACCTCCCGGCCTCGATGACCAGCCCGCCGATTCGCCCCGAGCGGGCGAGCGACCGGGCGCCGGAGAGCTGAGTGTCGTCGTACGCCAGCTCCTCGATCGCCCGCAGGAACGCCCGCCCCCACCACGAATCGACCCGCACCCCACCGCGCCGGTGCGGCTCGCGGGCAAAGGTCAGCGCCGCACTCATCGCATGCTCATCGCGGGCTCATGAGGCGATCCGGCGGCGCTTCTGGCGCTTTTGAGGACCGAGCTTGACCAGCTCACGGAGCTCGGCGTTGGACAGTTCGGTGAACGCGGCCTCGCCGCCTCCGAGGACCGCGTCGGCCAGGACCCGTTTGCGCTGCAGCAGCTCCGCGACGCGCTCCTCGACGGTGCCCTGGGTGATGAGCCGATGCACCTGGACCGTACGCGTCTGGCCGATGCGGTGCGCCCGGTCGGTGGCCTGGTCCTCGACCGCCGGGTTCCACCAGCGGTCGACATGGATCACGTGGTCGGCGCGGGTCAGGTTGAGCCCGACCCCGCCTGCCTTGAGGGAGAGCAGGAAGACCGGCACCTCGCCATCCTGGAAACGCTCGACCATCCGGGAGCGCTCTTTCACCGGGGTGCCGCCGTGCAGGAACTGATGGGCGACGCCCAACGAGGCCCAGTGGGCCTCGAGGAGACGGGCCATCGCGACGTACTGCGTGAAGACCAGCACCGCCCCCGACTCCGCGAGCACCGTCGAGACCAGCTCGTCGAGGAGGTCGATCTTCTGCGACCGTCCCGCGATCCGGCCACCCTCCTGTTTCAAGAACTGCGCCGGATGGTTGCAGATCTGCTTGAGCCCGGTGAGCAGGCTCAGCACCAGTCCGCGTCGCTGCGGGTCGTCGGCGTCGAGTCGCTCGATCCGTGCCATCGCGTCGCGCACGTAGGCCTCGTAGAGCACCGTCTGCTCCCGCGTCAGCGTCAGCAGGTGGTCCGTCTCGGTCTTGGGTGGCAGCTCGGGAGCCACTCCGGGGTCGGACTTGCGCCGCCGCAGCAGGAACGGGCTGACCAGCGCGGAGAACTCCTTCGCCTTCCCGACGTCGGCGCCCGCCTCGATCTGGCTCGCCCAGGCGCGACGGAACGCCAGCCGGCTGCCCAGCAGCCCCGGCACGCACCAGTCGAGCAGCGCCCACAGCTCGGTCAGGTTGTTCTCCACCGGAGTGCCGGTCAGCGCCACCCGGGCGTGCGAGGGGATCTCGCGGAGCGCCTTCGCGGTCGCCGAGGCGGCGTTCTTCACGTGCTGCGCCTCGTCGGCGACGACGAGCCCCCACGGCACCGCCGAGAGCAGCTCGACGTCACGCCGCATCGTCCCGTACGTCGTCAGCACCACCCCGCTCGCACCCTCGGCCTCGCGCTCGGCGCCGTGGTGGCGGCGCACCTCCACCTCGGGCGCGAACCGGGCGATCTCGGCCTCCCAGTTGCCCAGCAGGCTCGCCGGGCAGACCACCAGGGTGGGCCCGGCGTGCTCCTTCTGACGGTGGAGGTGGAGCGCGATGGTCATCAGCGTCTTGCCCAGCCCCATGTCGTCGGCCAGGCAGCCACCGAGCCCGAGCGAGGTGATGCCGGCCAGCCAGGTCAGCCCGTCGACCTGATAGCCCCGCAGCGTGGCCTGGAGACCGGCGGGCACCTCGACGGCAGGCCCCGAGGTCGCCGCGATCACCTCGTCGCGGAGACGCGCGATCGAGGCTCCGATGATCACCTTCTCGCCAGGCGCAGCCTGGGTGACCTCCTCCGGCACCTGACCGGTCAGGGCGACGGCCAGCGCCTCGACGCCGCTGATCCGCTTGAGCAGCCGCTTGCGCGCCCGCCGCAGAACCGAAGGATGGACGACCGCCCAGGCCCCTCTCAGCCGCAGAATCGGACCCGCGGCCGTCGCCAGGGCGTCCATCTCGGCGGCATCGAGCGGCTCGCCACCGAGCGCCATCTGCCACTGGAAGGCGAAGAGGCCCTTCTCACCCAGCGGCGACTCCCGCATCAGGTCCTCGCGCGCGGCGGTCGAGGACGACGGCGCCCGGTCGACCGCGACCGAGGTGGTCAGGTCCCGTGACAGGGACCGCGGCCAGAGGACGTCGACGCCACGCTCCTTGAGCCACCCGACGCCGTCCTCGAGCAGCCCGACGACCTCGTCGGTGGTCAGGGTCACCGAGGAAGGCACCGGCAAGTCCAGCAGTCGATCGAGGACCGGCCAGGCCTCCGCAGCCCCGCGGAGGGCGACCTGCGCATGCGTACGCGCCCGCGGGCCGAAGCCGTGATCGTCCTCCTCGTCCCACAACCGCGCGGCATCGGCCACGTGCAGCGGGTCGGCCTCGTCGTGCACCTGCGGCACCAACGTCAGCGACCCCGCGAGCAGATCCTCCTCCGGCGCCTCGACCCGGAGCGAGAGCCGCACCAAGGAGGGCAGCTTGGCCGTCACCGGCCCCTCATCGGCCCGATAGCGCGCCAACCGGGTCTGCAGAGACTCCCGGAATGTCCCCGAGCCGGAGGCCTTCGGCGCCGAGGTCGGCACCGCGTCCGCCACTGCGGCCACGATCTCCCGCACCAGCAGCTCGGCCGCGTCGCCGCCCAGGTCGTCATAGGCGCGCGACGCGGCCAGCAGCCGCACCCGCTCCTCGTCCTCGGGCTGGTAGCGGACCGCCCACGAGCCACCGTCGGGCTCCAGCTGCCCGGCGGCCACGAACCGGAGCCCGAGATGAGCTGCCGATGCGACCAGAGCGACCGATGGATGCAGGTCGGAGGCGGCGTACGCCTTCTTCAGGACCGGCAGCGCGGCCCGCATCGGCAACGACACCGACCGCCGGGAGTCCACGAACTCCACGGCCGAGTCCCGCGGCGGTTGCGCGGGCCGGAAGACGGCACGGCCGGTCACGGGTACGAAGGACATGGACACGACCGTATCCGCCACCACCGACGTCCGAGCCTGCGACCGCGCGAGGAACGAGCGCGGTCGCAACGCGAGGAGGTCGAGCGAGCGCAGCGGGTGAGCTTGCGAACCCGCGAAGCGGGTCGAGACCCGCTTCGCGGAACCTCCAGCCCGAGGGGTTTCTCATCCTCGAGGATGAGAGAGCCGCCCCCAAAGGTTGACGCCCACCGCGCCCTGGCACTGCCACGGTGGCTGACATGACCGAGACGACTCACCCATGCGCCCTCCCGCCCGGCCAGAAGCGGATCGACTTCTTCCCACGCTTCGGCCGACGTATAGACCAGCCCCCACCGGCGTTCGGCGAACATCCGACGGTGGTCTTCGGCGGAGCGCTCACGGCGCCGGTCGAGATCGCCGTGGACGAGCTCGTCAGCGCTGACCGTCACGACCTCGATGCCGACTTCCATTGCGTCGCGGGCTGGTCCGTGACCGGCCTGCACTGGGAGGGCGCCGCCTTCGCGGAGGTCTATCGGCGGTACGTCGCACCGGCCGTCGTGCCTGGCACGATCGTCACCCACGTCAGGGTGCGCGGCCTCGACGGGGAGCACTTCGTGGCCGAGCTGGAGGATCTCCTGGCCGACGACGTCCTCCTCGTCGATCGGCTTGATGGCCGGCCACTCGACGGTGACCACGGCGCGCCGCTGCGACTGGTCAACCCGGCGCAGTACGGGTACGCCAACATCAAGCATGTCTGCCGCATCGACGTGCTCGCGGGCGCGCCGCCGGCCGGCTCTCCGCCGCTGGTCGACCGGCTGCTGGAGTCCCACCCGCGAGCGCGGGTCTGGGAGGAGGAGCGTCACGGCACGTTGCCCGGTTGGCTGATCCGTCCGATCTACCGGGTGATCAAGGTCGTCATGCTCGCCGGGGCCGCTCGCCGCCACCGTGATCCGAGTCACCGCTCAGGTGCGAATAACAACTAGGCCCCATTAACAACTCACACGTAGGCTGTCAACCCGTGACCGAAACTTCTGCCAAGCCTGAGAAGGCGCCGGACGACCACCTCGACAAGAGCGTGCTCATCGTCGCGGGCGTCGTCGTGCTCGGATCGATCATGTCGATCCTCGACATCACCGTAGTCTCGGTCGCGCTGGAGACCTTCCAGCGCGAGTTCGACGCCACCTCTGCCGAGGTCGCCTGGACGATGACCGGCTACACCCTCGCCCTGGCGACGGTGATCCCGCTGACCGGTTGGGCCGCCGACCGGTTCGGCACCAAACGCCTCTACATGACCGCGATCGTGCTCTTCGTGCTCGGCTCGGTGCTGTGTGCACTGGCCACCACGCTGCCGATGCTGGTCGCCTTCCGAGTGATCCAGGGCCTCGGCGGCGGCATGCTGATGCCGCTCGGCATGACCATCCTGACCCGTGCCGCCGGACCCGAGCGGGTCGGTCGCGTGATGGCGATCCTGGGTGTGCCCATGCTCCTCGGCCCGATCCTCGGGCCCATCATCGGTGGCGCGCTGATCGACTCCGCCTCGTGGCACTGGATCTTCCTGATCAACGTCCCGATCGGCGCCATCGCTCTGGTGTACGCCTGGCGGGCACTGCCCAAGGACCACGTCGAGCCGTCGCAGTCGTTCGATTTCCTCGGCATGATCCTGCTGTCGCCGGGTCTGGCGCTGTTCCTCTACGGGGTCTCCTCGATCCCCGAGGCCGGCACCGTGCTGGACACCAAGGTGCTCTCGTTCATGATCGTCGGCCTGCTGCTGATCGCTGCCTTCGTACCGTGGGCGCTGTCGTCCCGCAACGACCACCCGCTGATCGACGTACGCCTCTTCGGCAACAAGGAGCTCACCGTCGCGGTGATCACCCTGGCGATCTTCGCGATGGCGTTCTTCGGTGCCTCGCTGCTCTTCCCGCTCTACTACCAGCAGGTACGCGGCGAGGACGCCCTCCACGCCGGGCTGCTGCTGGCTCCGCAGGGTCTGGGCGCGATGGTCACGATGCCACTCGCCGGCATGCTCGCCGACAAGATGGGCCCGGGCAAGATCGTCCTCAGCGGTCTCACCACGATCGCGGTGGGCATGTTCATGTTCTCGCAGCTCGACGACACCACGCCGTACTGGTATCTCCTCGGGTCCCTGTTCATCATGGGCCTCGGTATGGGCGCCACGATGATGCCGACCTTCGCTGCTGCACAAGCGACGCTGCGCGAGCACACCATCGCCCGAGGCACGACGCTGGTGAACATCGTCCAGCAGGTCGCCGCCTCCGCCGGCACCGCGCTCTTCTCGGTGCTGCTCACCAACGCCCTGGCCGGCAAGGAATCGGTCTCCGCGGCAGGTGACCTCGCCGACAAGCTCGGAGTCCCGGCCGATGGCCTGGAGAAGTTCATGACCGACCCGGCCAACCAGCAGAAGGTCGGCGAGGCGGCCGCCGCGCTGGGCCTCGACCCGACCAAGCTCCCGGAGATCTTCAAAGCGATCCCGGTCGAGATGGCCGAGGCCTTCTCCGCCACCTTCGTGGTCGCCGCGATCCTGGTGCTGGCCACGCTCATCCCCGCCTGGTTCCTCCCCAAGACCAAGGCCGAGCACGGAGCTGCCGCGCCGACGGTTCTCCACTGATCCGCGCACGTACGCAGGGCCGGGCTGCCGTTGGCAGCCCGGTCTTCGTGCTGTGCGTGGCTCTGTTCGCCCTCGTGGGTTGTAGCTCCCCTGCAGCTGATGACCCTGCAGCGGATATCGCGCTCCCACCGACCGACGGCGTCTTCGACTACCAGCTCGGCGGCACCTCCGACCAGCTCTCCGACGGCACCCCGATCGACGTCGTCGTTCGCGATGCCGCCGCCGACCCGCTCGAGGGCGCCTACAACGTCTGCTACGTCAACGGTTTCCAGACCCAGCCCGGCTCCGACTGGTCGGATCGCCCCGAGGCAATCCTTCGCGATGGCTCCGGCAGTCCCGTACGCGATCCCGACTGGCCCGACGAGCTCATCCTCGATCCCTCCACGGCCGGTGCTCGCGATTCGATCCTCGACGTGATCACCCCTGTGATCGACGGGTGTGTTGAAGCGGGCTTCGACGCCGTCGAGATCGACAACCTCGACACCTGGACTCGCTTCGACGACATCTCGCAGGAGGGCGCCTTCGCCCTGGCCTCGGCATATGTCACCGCCGCCCACGACCTCGGGCTCGCGATCGCCCAGAAGAACGCCGCCGAAGCCGCCCGCCCCGCCCACGACGACCTCGGCTTCGACTTCGCCGTCGTCGAGGAGTGCGGCGCCTACTCCGAATGCGCCGCCTATACCGACGTCTACGGCGACCACGTGCTCCAGATCGAATACCCCGACTCTCTGACGGACGCCGACATCGCCTTCGCCGACGTCTGCATCGATCCCGAACGCGCTCCGCTCACCATCCTCCGAGACCGTGACCTCGTGGGACAGGACGATCCTGCGTACCTCCATGAAGCCTGTTGACAGGGTGCATTCGCGGGGCGTGGCACTGCTCGTCGCCGCCCGCTCCGATGTGGTTTGCTGGTCCTTGTGACCGATCAGAACATGCCTCCCATCGCGTACGAGCTGTTCGCGCGTGTCCAGCAAGCAGCGGTCGACACACCGTACAAAGTCGTCCCCACCGCAAAGGGATTCGACGTGGAGCTAGACGTAGCTGATGCGACCTGGTTCGGCCTCTTCAACAAGGCAGGACTAAAGCACGCCTTTATCCATCATGTTTCCATTCCAGAGACTGGCACCTACTCGGTGACGGACGATGCGAGAACAGTCGAATGGATCGCAGGCACGCCCAGAATCTCTTACGAGGCCAGTAGAGAGGTGGGGCGCATCAAGAAGGTGTCATTCAATCGAACGTATGCGTTCAACGAAAAGGGCGAGTTCGGCAAGGTCGTCGACTTTACGTTCAATTCCGAGGAAGGCCGCGCCCTAATTGATTCCAACGCCACGGATCTCGGTTACCGGCAAGTGCGGGGATCGATCGAGAAGGTAGGTCTCTTTGTCGGCCTAGGGACTCTGGCGCTTCTCGTCTTGATGGGCATCGTCATCGGCGCCGTGATGTTGACCCGTTAACGCCCTCAATCACTTTCGCCATCCTCGTTCGAGGCAAGGACCTGAACGGTGCCCATAAGCTCTTGGAATTCGTCCTTCATCTGTTCCGACTGCCTATAGAGGCACGTTAAGGAGTAGATGATGACAAATCGCTTGATCGGATCGTTGACGTCCACAATCCCGGTAATGGCTTGGAATCGGCGGAGGTCGAATCGCCGGCTTTCGTACATCGCAGTCCCGGCAAGAGACTGTGCAATAGCGGGTGCGTGCGCTGTGCCTACCTCTGTTCGTTTAACAAGCTCCACATCGGTCGCATCCTCTTCCAGCACTTCTAGCGACTCATCCGCGATCTGCTGGAGCGAGGCGGCATCGGTTCGCCATCCGCCGGAGACAGTCAGCACAGGCGCATAACCGTCGTGGAAACCGCGTCGAACGGCCGCGAATGCAGCATTTGTTAGTCCGAGTTCGGATGGATCGGCTTGGATCCACTCGTCGTTCGGCATGCTGAATTGTATTGGGATCGGGAATGCGTCAAGCATCAGAAAAGCCCTCCAATCGCGTCAACCAAGTCTCCACCAGCATCTGCTACCTCTCCGGGGTCGATCGTGATGTCTAGGTCAACCCTGCCGCCGAGCCCGAGACCAACACCCAACTCGCCGCCGATTGTGATCTTGCCGTCGTCCCAGCCGACCTCTGCATCTGCTGCCGCACCGACACCCGCCCAGCCTTCGACACCGGCCGTTCCCCCAACGCCAGCGACGTCTCCGCTTACCTTTGCATCGGCCTTTGCCCCCGCGAACGCCTCGCCACCAACATGCACGCCCTCGGATAGGGTTGCGCTGGCCGTGCCCTTGGCTTCAGCTGCGACCTCTGCGGAGGCTTCCGCTTTGACCTCCGCGTAACCATATTCGGCACCAGCTTTCCCTTCCACCCGAACGACGGTGGCCTTTGCGCCCAACTCGGCTTCAATCCCGTCGCTAACGATCTTGGCCGATGCTTTGCCTGCTAATTCACCGACGATGACCTTGCCTTCGGCGTTGACCTTGACGTCACCCCAGTAGTCTTCAACCTTACCCTCGTAGCCCCACGCGCGAAGTTTCCCTTCGACCGACCCAAGACTGATTTCAAACGGCGGCTTTTTCGAACCTTCTCGTCCGAGGAGATCGTCCTTGCTCATGCCCTGCCCGAACGTATCGGTCCATGCCCCCCACTTGACCTTGGGACCTTTGGCCTCGAACTCTGTATGGCCCATCTGGCCGTGTTCCGTCTTGGCTCCGGGCAGTCCCCCTAGCTCGCCGACACACGATGAGCCGGCCTTGTCAAGTGATTCACGGGCATCCTTGAGCACCTCCCGGGCCTCTTCGCGAATCTTCTCCCCGGGGTCAACAAACTGTTCAGGACGCGCGGGCCCGAATGACGGAGCAGTGGACGGGTTGCATCTTTGCTGCTCGACCCACTGGTTGTAAGAAGCGACCTGATCGTTATAAGCGGCCGTCGCATCTCTGGTCGCTTTCTCACCTTCTTCCCACTTGTCGATCGAAGTTTGTGCACGCTCCTGCGCGATTCCAAGCGCGTCCGCATATGAATTCAGACTGTCTCCAGCGGCCTTGAGCAAGTCACGATAGGCTTCCCACTTCTTGACCTCGGCAGATCGACCCTGAAGATAGGTCGCCTTGCCGTCTCCGCCCTGCCAAGTCGGAATCGCCATACCCTCGATACTCTGAAGAATCCCAACGACACGCCTCCGCTCCGCGTGGAGCACGGCAGCCCGCTCACTGGTTGAACGCTTGTCACCCTTGATCAGGTCGGTCGCGTCGGTGGTGCTACCGAGCTCTGCGCCGTCTGGAAGACTCATCAGTTCTCCTCAGATGAGTGAAAGCTTTCTCCGGAGCCAGGCAAAGGAAAGGTGGGTAATGGTTGTGGCTGCAGAGGAGTGCCTGTCCCGTACGGGACCGACGAGCTTTGCCCGGGAGTAAACGGATGAGGTCCCCATGGCCCGGGCGTCATACGCTGGGCACTTCGCTCATCGGCCTCCTCATAGTCAGTTGCTTTGCCCGTCAAGAACGTCGCCAGAGCATCGAGGCCGTCGCCGAGCGCGCCGTGCGCGTTCCCAACCTGTTCCATAACGGCAGTAAGCCAACCGGCCAGCTCCACGTGGCCAAGGGCGTCCGGTGAGAGCTGGGACTCCGGGACGCGCGACGACCCCAGGTCGCTCTTCAGCGTCTCGTACTTGCCTGCAGTCCGTCGCAAGTCATCGACGGTTACTTCGTAGCCGGTCACGGCGCCCTCCGATCAGGTTGATACCTGTCTCCTACCCGGATTTCTGAACTTCAAACAGTCAAAGCACGAGAATCTCGGGGATGACGCCACCCTCGGTGAGCCAACCGAGACACACTCACGAAGACGATTGTAGGGTGATGCATGCCCACCATCTCGGATCGAAAGGCCCCATCTATGCTCCGACGCACGGCCGCTACCAGTACCTTCGCTGCGATCCTCGCGCTTGGCCTCTCCGGTTGCGGTGGCGTCACGGTGTCGCAGGAGACGGTGGAGAAGACGGTTTCCGAGCGACTCGAGGCTCAGGTCGGACAGAAGCCTGACAAGATCGAGTGCCCAGGCGATCTTTCAGCCAAGGTTGGCGAGACCATGAAGTGCACTCTCACCGCAGGGTCGGACGACCTCGGTGTGGACGTGCAGGTGACAGAGGTCGACGGAACCGACGTGAAGTTCGACATTCAGGTCGATGAGCAGTAGGCGGGCCTCAGATCGCGGCAGGAACTGGTCGTCGTAGCCACGCGATAACCAGGCGACATCCGTGCCGGCGCGATGGATAAGGGGCTCTTCACAGTTGACGGTGTAGTTCCGGGGTCGCTGGCCGGCGCGTCGGTCCTGGGGTAGGTGTCGAGGTCTTCCGAAGATGAGGTTTCCTACACACCGCATCGGGAAGACCTCGACGTGCTTGACGCTACCTTCGCGACCCCTGACCTGACGACCTTCACGCGCCTGGACGAGCTCGGACTCGTCGTGATCGGTCAGCAACTCGACCCGGATCGGGCGGTGCTGCTGTGCTAAGTGGCCGAGCCTGACCAGTGGTGCCGGCGCTGCGGTGCCGAGGGCGTCGTGCGTGACAGTGTGGTCCGTCGCTTGGCGCACGAGCCATTCGGGTGGCGTCCCACCACGCTGTTGATCCGAGTCCGTCGCTACCAGTGCCGCGAGTGCCGCCATGTGTGGCGCCAAGACACCACCAGGGCCGCGGAACCGCGGGCGAAGATCTCCCGCCGCGGGCTGCGATGGGGATTGGAAGGACTCGTCTTGGCCCACCTCACCGTGGCTCGTGTCGCGGCTGGGCTCGGCGTCGCGTGGAACACCGCCAACGACGCCGTCCTCGCCGAAGGCAGACGGGTTCTGATCGATGACCCGGGCCGGTTCGACGGCGTCAGAGTCGTCGGGGTTGATGAGCATTGCTGGCGCCACACCCGCCGTGGCGACAAGTTCGTCACCGTGGTCATTGACCTCACCCCGGTCCGTGATGGCACCGGGCCGGCCAGGCTGCTGGACATGGTCGAAGGACGCTCGAAGCAGGTCTTCAAGACCTGGCTCGCCGGCCGGTCGAAGACCTGGCGTGACCGGGTTGAAGTGGTCGCGATGGACGGGTTCACTGGCTTCAAGACCGCTGCTGAGGAACTTCCCGACGCGATCGCGGTCATGGATCCCTTCCACGTCGTGCACTTGGCCGGTGAAGCCCTGGACCTGTGCCGGCGCCGGATCCAGCAGACCATCCATGGTCATCGCGGCCGCAAGGTTGACCCGCTGCATGCGGCACGGCGGACCCTTCACACCGGTGCTGACTTGCTCACCGACAAGCAGGCCGCCAGGCTGTGGGAGCTGTTCGTCAGCGACAATCACGTCGCGGTCGAGGCCACCTGGGGCATCTACCAGCGCATGGTCGCGGCCTACCGTGAGCCCGACCGCCGCCGCGGCCGTGAACTCATGACCTGCCTGATCGACTCGATCAGCACCGGCGTCCCAGCCGGGCTTGACGAGATCATCACCCTGGGCCGCACCCTGAAGAAACGAGCCACCGACGTGCTGGCCCACTTCGACCGGCCAGGCACGTCCAACGGCCCGACCGAGGCCATCATCGGAAGGCTCGAACACCTACGCGGCTCAGCCCTCGGGTTCCGCAACCTGACCAACTACATCGCCCGATCCCTGCTCGAGTCCGGCGGGTTCAGACCACAACTACACCCTGGATTGTGAAGAGCCGGATAAGGTCCCACCGGCACTCCGTTGACCTGATCTAGGCGTACTAGTTGCGGCCCCTCTTGTCATTCTCGAGGTTCTCGTCCTGTGATGCGTTCGGGACCCAGCCGCGGGATGCGTTGGGGTCCAGGACGTCGCTTGCGGTCTCGGTCCAGTCGTCGGTGTAGTCGGCTTCCCACTCTTGGCTCTGGCTGCCGTTCTGGTCCCGCTTCTTGCCACCGCGGCCACCACCTGCGCCGGCCGCTCCACGGCCGGCAGCACCGCCGCGGGCACCGCCGCGACCTCCAGCAGCACCGCCGCGTGCGCCTGCTCCCGCGCCACGACCGCCCGCCGCTCCGGCGCCACGAGCGCCCGCAGCACGGGCACCAGCACCAGCGCCTGATCCCGCGCGGGCGCCGGCGGTGCCCGCTTTGGCAGCTGTGGACCTGGCGGCGGCTGAACGCGAGGCGGTGCCGGCAGTGGCGGCCTTTGCGGCGCCCCCGCCGAACCTGCTGGCCATCGCCTTGGCCACGCCGGCAGTGAGGAGTGCACCGCCGCCAGCGATCGCAAGGGCGGCCATTCCCCCCGCACCGCCGGCACCGCCGCCCAGCGGAGCGAGGCCATCAGCTGTCTCGACCATCGCGTACGAGGTGGCGGGGGCACGAGTCCCGTCGGCGTTGACCCAATCGGTGCCATTCCACTCCGGCTTGTTCTCGGCCTTGTGCGCCTCGATGTTGGCCTTCTCCTGAGCGATCAGCTCGTGGCCCACGCCACCGGGGTAAAGGGTGCCGGAGTTGTACTTCCCGATGCGCGCCTGCGCCGCCGCGACCTGGCTGGCGGAACCCGGCTGCGTCGAGGTGCCAGGAGGCAGCGCGTTGGAGTCGCTGCCGTCGTCGTACAACGCGCGTACCTTTGGCTCGGCCTCCTCGACGGAGACATCGACGGCCTGAACCCTCTGCGCAGCTTCACGCTCGGCATCGGCGATCGCCGCCTCGTCCTTGGCGTAGTCCTGCTTGGCGTCGGCGTACTTCTGCTGGTTCGCCGTCGCTTCGGCGGTCGACGTGCCACCACCAGGTTTCGTGTTGAAGGACGACTCTGGCGGCACCGGGTTGTGGGAGTCGGGCAGCGTCGCCTCGAGGCGCTTGTGCGCCTCCATCGCCTCGTACAACTTGGCGTGGACGATCCACAGCGCGTCGATCGCGTCCTTGAGCACATCGCGCTTCTTGTTGGTCTCTTTGCCCGAGGTCTCCATGTCGCGCCGAGCTGCTTGGCCGGACAGCGAGGTCTCCGAGAAGCCGTCTTCGACACGTCCAGCGTTGTCAAGCATCGTCTTGCCAGCGCCGTTGAAGTTGTCCCGGGCCCCCTCCCAGCTTCTGAGCATCGCTTCGATAGCAGCGATGTCGCCACCCCGCACGTAGTCGCTTAGCCGAAGCATCCACTGACCCTTGACTGCCATTGTCCCTCCCGAGGGCTTGGTTGAGGGACCGCTCGATCCCGAATGCATGTGTACGACTGGCTGGGCATCACACCCGGCCTCCGCGATGGTTTGTTCTAGAGTCTGCCCCATGACGATGTCCCGGGCGAGCGCCATGGCCGCATTGATCCTGTCCGTTGCACTCGCCGGTGCAAGCTGCGCATCATCAGGCGACAGCGACAACTCCCCCGAAACCACGGACCCGAAGACCACACCGTCGGCTTCACCCAGCGAGTCGTCTGTTCCTGCGGATTGGAAGGTCGCAACGATCGAGGAAGCCCAGGTCCAGATCCCGCCCGATTGGACGACCGAGCAGGCGGGGAAGTGGACCGTCTCCCTGGTCGCCCCGAAAGATGACCTCGGGTCGTCCGCTGGATTCGGGACCTTCCTATCGGGCGCCCTCGGACCGGGAGACCTCGAGAAGGCCGCCGAGTACGAGAAAGACATCCTCGTCGAGGACGGCGCCGAGAACCTCAAGCGCCTCCCCGATGTCACCGTCGACGGGTCAGTGTTCTATCACTTCCAGTACGAAACCGGTCGCACCTGGAACGACAGCTACGGCACCAAGGACGGCGAAACGCTCATCGAGATCAACTGGGACTTTTCCAAGATCAGCCTCGACCGGAAGGAAGCGGACACCCTGATCGCCAAGGTCCTGCCGACGTTCCAACTGCTCTGACTCCGTGGTCAGAGTCAGATCGCGAAGTACTTACCGGGGCCTTGGTTCTTGTTGAAGATGACCAATGGGTTGCTCATCAGCGCAACAGCATTGGCGAACTTCTGCGCATTGACCGCAGCGTCGACGTCAGCCCCTTCGATCGCGACCATGGCGTCGTGGATCGCTTCGCTGGTCTCATGGAGACCCTTAGCGGTGTCCCCGAGGGAACTGTCGATGTTCTGGTGCCCCTTCCGGACCACAGCTCCTAGCCACTCGCCTCGCGAGGAACCACCGAACATGCCGCCAACGGGATCAGCGAGCTGTTTCCGCGCCTCCAACACGCGTTCGCGTTGGTCGTTCAGGTTCTGCCGTGCTGCGTCGAGCCGCATGGCGTCGACGCTGACCTGACCGTTGTCACCCATGGTCCGCCCTCCCGAGGCTTCCGTACGCACCCCCGGCGGGTGCCTCAGTAGGAGTAGTACACCGCAGATCAGTCGGGTGCGCGACCTGGATGCTCACAGTTCGACGATCTCTCGGGCGAGGGGGTCTCAGGCCGAGGCATCGGCCAGCTCCTCCCTGAACTCGTGGGTGCCGATCCGGCCCATCAACGGAGCCAGGTCGGCGAGGAGATCGGCGAAGGTCTCCTCGTACTCCTCCTGCGACAGCACCGGGTCCAGCTGCGCCTGGAAGCGGATCCGCCAACGATGGCGGAGGGCTTGGGTCAGGCGTTCGGGGGTGCCGAAGGCATCGGCATACTCCGCCGACCAGGGCAGCCGGCGCGAGAAGCCGGCCCGCAGCTCGGCCTCCGCCTCGTTGAGCAAGCGAAACCGCTCATGGGTCTGCGTCCACGTCATTGTGTTCACCGTCCTCTTGCTGGGTCTGTCCTGGGCCAGGGGTCTCGACAAGCTCGACCTCCGGGCGCCGGGGTGATCCCGACGCTATTGCCGGGATCGGCTCCACGCATCGGACGCTGGCAGGCACCTGAGCTCCTACCCTGGTAGCAGGACGTCCGCCTGCCACGGTCGGATGCGACCCAGGTCACGCGTTCCTAGACTGGACGGTATGAGTGTCCAGAGCCTTGCTCGCGACGTGCGCGAATTCCTGGAAGGACGCGTACGCAGCAAGGATCTCGACATCCCCTGGTGGGCGCCGCTGTTGTCGGCCGCCGGGCTCGTCGCGATGGTCACCGTCGCGGTGCTCCAGCGCGAGGCTTCCGGCGAGATGGTCCTCGCGGGGCTGGTCATCACCGTGCCGTCGCTGAGCCTCTTCTTCATCCCCAACACCGGCGAATGGCTCAAGCACCACGTGTGGGTCGTCGACGTGGTGCCGACGCTGGCCGGTTCGGCCTGGCTGATGTCGCAACCCGCGACGGGGTTCTGGCCGCAACACGACTTCGCGCCGGCCGTGCTCGTTCCGCTCACCCTCGAGATGGTCGTCCGTGAGGGCTTCCGGACCGGCACCCTCTACGCGGTCGCCTCGGCCGTGGTGATGGGGGTCTTCGCCACGGACACCCCCAGCGGCGTCGGCGTCCACTTCCTGCTGCTGTTCGTCGGCTGGATCCTCGGTCTGCTGATCCTCGCCCAGATGCGGGCGCTGCGAGCCGAACGGCTCGCCCGGTCCCAAGAGCATGCACGTGCCACCGAGGCCGAGCGCACCCGGATCGCCCGCGAGATCCATGACCTGGTGGGGCATTCGCTCTCGATCACCCTGCTCCACCTGACCGCCGCTCGGCGCGCTGTCGCCGAAGGAGACGACCCGGACGAGGCGGTCTCCGCGCTCACCGAGGCGGAGACGATCGGGCGCCGAGCGATGACCGAGATCCGCCGGACGATCGGGGTGCTGTCGGCCGACGGCGCCGGGACGGCCCCTCTTCCTGGAGCCGCGGACGTCGTCCGGCTCGTGGAGGAGGGTCGCAGCGCCGGCCAGACGATCACGTTCTCGTCGGCCGGCGACCTCTCCCGCATCGATGCCGGCGTCGGGCTGGGCATCTACCGGATCCTGCAGGAATCTCTCGCCAACGCCATCCGGCATGCTCCCGGTGCACCGGTCTCGGTCTCGTTGGCGGTGGCGGACGGCGTACGCCTCTCCGTGCAGAACCCGCTCGTCGGCGCCCGGCGCGGGGCCGGTGTGAGTGTCGGCGAGGGGTCCGGGCTGGCCGGCATGGCCGCCCGCGCCGAACAGCTTCGCGGCCGGTTGTCGGCCGGAGCCGAGGAAACGATGTGGAAGGTTGACCTGGTGATCCCGCCGCACTGTCTCGTACGCAAGGTCCTCGGATGACGCCGGTCAACCCCTCCGCCAGCAACGCAGCCGCGCCGATCCGGGTGCTCGTGGTCGACGACCAAGAGCTCGTACGCAGCGGCCTGCGCCGCATCCTGCGCCGGCGCGACGGGCTCGAGATCGTCGCCGAGTGCGCGGACGGCTCCGAGGTCGTCGCGGCTCTCGAGGCCAACCCCGCCGACGTCGTGGTCATGGACCTGCGGATGCGGCAGGTCGACGGGATCACTGCCACGGGTCTGGTGCGCACGCTGCCGTCGGCGCCGCCCGTACTGGTGCTGACCACGTTCGATGAGGACGAGCTCGTCTCCGGCGCCCTTCGCGCCGGGGCCGCCGGCTTCATCCTCAAGGACTCACCCGCCGAGGAGCTGGTCATGGCCGTACGCTCCGTCGCGCTCGGTGACGCCTGGCTCGACCCGGCCATCACCGGTCGCGTCCTGGCCACCTATCGATCAGCGGTCGCGCCGTCGCCGACGAGCACGGTCGAGGTCTCCGAGCTCACCGACCGCGAGCTCGAGGTCCTCCGTGGCCTCGCCTCCGGCTGGACCAACTCCGAGATCGCCGAACGCCTGGTCATCTCCGAGCTGACCGTGAAGTCCCACATCGGCCGCATCTTCGCCAAGCTCGACCTCCGCGACCGCGCCGCCGCCATCGTCTTCGCGTATGACCACGGCATCGTCCGGCCGGCGACCTGAGGGGTGCTCCTTCGTCAAGGTATGCAGACGGGGGAACACATCCCACGCGGAGGTCCGCTAGGGATGTGGCCGTTGGCCTGCATACCTTGACGAAGGAACAAGCCGGCGCACGCTACGTCGTCGTGGCGAGCACGAGGGGGTGGACGGTGGCAGCGCCGGCGTCGAGGAGGGCGCGGGCGGCGAGGGTGACGGTCCAGCCGGTGGCGACGCGGTCGTCGACGAGGAGTACGTCGGCACCGGGTGGGACCTCGGCGTGAAGGGAGAAGCGGCGGCCGACGGCGGCGACGCGCTGAGCGGAGTTGGCGGCGCCTTGGCCGGGGCCGACGTCGGGGTCGACGATGGCCCACGACCCGAGGACGGGGACGCGGAGGTAGCGCGCGAGGCCTTCGGCGAAGTCTCGGGTCAGGGTCGGGCGGGTCGCGGACTCGACGTAGACGATGCCGCTCACCACGGGACGCCAGTCGCCGAGGACCTCGACGACCGCCTTCACCAGCGGCGCCGGAACCGCGCCGTCCTGGGCGGGCTCCCGGAAGAGGTCACGCAGCGCTTGGCCGTAGCCGAGATCGGTCAGCCGCGCGACGGCGCGCCCCTCGAGCGGGCCCTGCTTGATCTTGCCCTTGAGCGCGATGCCGAGCCGGTCGAGTCCGGTGGGCCACATCTTCTTGGGATCCACGACGACCCCGGGCCGCGCCAGCCGCGCCGAGGCCTCCTCGACCGCTCCCTCCGACACCGCCGACGTCACCGCGAAGCCGCCGCAGTTGTCACACCGGCCGCAGTCGACGGCGCCGGGGTCGTCGAGCTGCTCGCGCAGGAACCGCATCCGGCACTGGTCGGTCGAGATGTAAGCGAGCATCGCGGCCTGCTCCCGGCGCCGGGCCTCGGCGACCCGCTCGTACCGCTCCGCGTCGTACTCCCACGGGACACCGGTCGCCTCCCAGCCACCGCCGACCCGGCGCGCGGCGCCGTCGACATCGAGCACCTTGAGCATCTGCTCCAGACGGGAGCGCGACAGGTCGACGTAGGTCTCCAGCGCCTGGGTCGACAGGGCCCGTCCGGCCTCGGACAGGACCCCCAGGGTCTGGCGCACCTGCTCCTCGCGAGGAAAGGCCAGCGACGCGAAGTAGGCCCAGATGTCGCGGTCCTCGACGCCCGGAAGGAGCACGACGGAGGCGTCCGAGGTGCCACGGCCGGCGCGGCCGACCTGCTGATAGTAGGAGACCGGGGAGGACGGGGCTCCCATGTTGACCACGAACCCGAGGGTCGCGTCGAAGCCCATCCCGAGCGCAGAGGTCGCCACCAGCGCCTTCACCTTGCCGGCCGCCAGCGACTCCTCCAACTCGGCCCGCTCCGCGGCCTCCGTACGCCCCGAGTACGCCGCCACATCGTGCCCACGTGAGCGCAGGTAGTCGGCGATCTCCTCGGTCGCGGCCACGGTCAGGCAGTAGACGATGCCCGACCCGGGCTGCTCGGCGAGGTGGTCGGAGAGCCAGGCCAACCGCTGCTCGGGGGTCTTCAACGAGACCACCCCGAGCCGCAGCGACTCCCGATCCAGCGAGCCACGTAGGACGAGAACATCCGAACCCATCTGCTCCGCGACGTCCGAGGTCACCCGCTCGTTGGCGGTCGCCGTCGTCGCGAGCACCGGGATCCCGGTGGGCAGATCGGAGAGCAGCGTACGGATCCGGCGGTAGTCGGGCCGGAAGTCGTGGCCCCAGTCGGAGATGCAGTGGGCCTCGTCGACCACCAGCAGACCACACTCGGCCGCCAGCCGAGGCAGCACGGCGTCGCGGAACTTCGGGTTGTTGAGCCGCTCGGGGGAGACCAGCAGGACGTCCACCTCACCCGCGTGGATGGCCGCCTCGATCGAGACCCAGTCCTCAGGGTTGGTCGAGTTGATCGTCACCGCCCTGATCCCGGCCCGCTGCGCCGCGGCGATCTGGTTGCGCATCAGCGCGAGCAGCGGCGAGACGATCACGGTCGGACCGAGGCCGGCCTCACGCAGCAGCAGGGTCGCCACGAAATAGACCGCCGACTTCCCCCAGCCGGTCTTCTGCACGACCAGTGCCCGGCGACGCTCGACGGCGAGCGCCGAGATCGCCGACCACTGGTCCTCACGCAGCGAGGCGTCATCGCGACCCACCAGGGCCTGCAGATGCGCCTCAGCGCGGGCACGTACGTCAGTGGCCGGATCAGTCATGACCACAGGTCTATCAGGGACCACCGACTACCTTCCCAGTGCCAACCTCGGCCAGTCGGCCAGATCATCCAGCATCTGCCGATCATGCGTGGCCACCACGACCGCCGCGGGCGTCGCCCGCAGCGCGGCCGTCAGCTCGTCCACCAACACTGCGGAGAGGTGGTTGGTCGGCTCGTCCAGGATCACCAGGTGCGGAAGCGATGCCAGCCGCAGCGCTAGCTCGAGCCGTCGCTGCTGCCCCTGGGAGAGCAGCGTGGCAGGCGTACGCCGCGCCTCGGCGTCCACCAGACCGCTCGACCGCAGCGACGGGATCGCCCGTTCCGGCACCACCCCGGCGGCCACCAGTTGCCCACAGTGCCGTTCGTAGACCTCCGCCGCCGTCAGGCCCGGGTCCCACACCTGCTCCTCCTGACCGACCAGCGCGATCCGCACCCCGGACGAGGCCCACACCGCCCCTTCCGAAGGTGGAAGTACGCCGCCCAGCACCTGCAGCAACGTCGACTTGCCCGCCCCGTTCGGACCGGTGACGAGGAGGCGCTCGCCACCGTCGATGCTGAATGAGACCGGTCCTGACAACCGACCCGGCACGCGCACAGAGTCGCACCGCAGCAGCGTGCCGCCGACGTCCGCGGGCAGCGACGGGAACCGCAACGACATCGGCGGCTCCGGCACGGAGATGCGATGAGCCTCGAGGGCGGCGAGGTCGCGGTTGAAGGAGCGCACCAGACCGGGCGCTCGCGTCTGCCGCTGGTGCTTCCCGGAGCCCTTCGGCGGGCCCCAACCGGTGCTCAGCCGGTCGCGTGCCGCCGACACCGAGTCCTGCAGGCGCCGATGTTCCTCCTGCTGGGCCGCATGGTCCTGCTCCCAGCGCTCCCGGTCGCGGCGACGGCCCTCCTGCCAGCCTGCGTACCCGCCGGCGTACGTCCTGGGCCGGCCGTCCTCGCTCGGGTCCAGGTCGAGGAAGTCCGCGGCGATCTCGCGCAGCAGCATCCGGTCGTGGGAGACCACCACGACCCCGCCGGCATGCGCCCGCACCCGGTCGGTCAAGAACGCCAGCCCCGACGCGTCCAGGTGGTTGGTCGGCTCGTCGAGCACGAGCAGATCGTGGTGCGCGCCGAGCAGACAGGCCAGCCGCACCCGATAACGCTGGCCGACCGACAGCGTCGCCAGCGCTCGGTCGTGATCGGTGCACGCACCGAGCGCCTCCAGCGCGATCTGCACCCGGCGGTCGGCGTCCCAGGCGTCCAGTGCGGTCGCACGCTCGAGCGCAGCGGGGTACGTCCCGTCGGCGTCCGTCGGGTCGCCCGACAGCTCGGCAGCGGCCTCGTCGAGGGCCAGGAGTGCGTCGTGCGACTCGGCGAGCACGGCAGAGGTCAGGGTGCCGACGGTGTCACCGGGGCGTACGTCCAGGGCTTGCTGTGCGATACCGAGGCTGCCGTGCCGTTGGACACGGCCGGAGTCGGGTTCGATCAGCCCGGCGAGGACATGGAGCAGCGTGGTCTTGCCCCGGCCGTTCTCGCCGACGATGGCGAGCCGCGACCGGTTGGCCGCGGAGACGCTCAGCGAGACGCCGCGTAGGACGGGGCGACCACCGAGGGTGACCGAGATGTCCTCAGCGCGAAGATGGGCAGAGGTGTGATGGGTCTGAACAGACACGAAGAAGAACTTCCAGCTCGCATACGGGAGCCGGGAAAGCGAGATCAGCTACCCGGCAGATGGCCGGACAGCGACGTGAGTGTGCCTCGCAGCGCCGCCGTCAGGCGACGAGGCGCGGGCGCATGTATGCGAAAGCCGTGTGCATGCCTCCAGGATAGGCGACGGCCGTGCCCCGAAGCGAACCGATTGTCGAGAGCGTCGGGGTAGTCCGACGACGACTCCAAAAGCAACGCCGAGCCGGCGCTGTTGGTCCTCCCCCACGGGGACCCGCAGAACCGGCCCGGCATCTCCAGTATGCGTCCTATCGCCACACCGGCATAACCACACGCCCGAATTCGTACTTTAGTTACCCACTGCGGACGAAAGCGACGTCTGTCGTGGGGACGTCACTTTCGGTCCGACCTGTCGTGGCCTGTATGTGGTCAGCTCACCGAGACCGCGTTCCACGCCGCCTCGACCGCTGCGACCTCGGCGCTGGAAGCCCCATAGAGGTCGGACGCCGCCTGCACCGTCGCGGCGCGCGCACCGGCGTAGTCGGTGGTCGAGGTGAAGTAGGTCGAGTTGGCGCGGAACCAGATCTGCTCCGCCTTCTCCCGCCCGATCCCGGCGATCGTCGAGCCGTCACAGGTCGTGCTCGAGTGCTCGACCCCACCGATCGTCTTCGTGCCCGAGCCCTCGGAGAGCAGGTAGAAGAAGTGGTTGCCGACACCGCTGGAGTAGTGGACGTCGAGGTCACCGGTCGAGGACGACCAGCAGTTCACCGAGTTGCCGTCGGAGGACGGGTTGTCCATCCGGCGCAGCGGGTCGCCACCGTCGAGGATGAAGGACTCACCGATCAGGTAGTCGCCCTGGTCCTCGGCGTTGTCGGCGTAGAACTCGACCATCGTCCCGAAGATGTCCGAGGTCGACTCGTTGAGTCCACCGGACTCACCGGAGTACTCCAGGCCCGAGGTGTTCTCGGTGACCCCGTGCGTCATCTCGTGGCCCGCGACGTCGAGCGAGACCAGCGGCCCGTAGCCGACGCCGTCGCCGTCGCCGTACGTCATCTTCTCGCCGTCCCAGAAGGCGTTGACGTAGTTCTTGCCGTAGTGGACCCGGTTGAACGAGCCGGAGCCGTCACCGAAGATGCCGTCGCGGGCGTGGACGTTCTTGAAGTAGTCCCAGGTGACGTTGGTGCCGTACTGCGCGTCGGCCGCGGCGGTCGCCCGGTCGGCGTTGGAGCCGTTGCCGAAGGTCGTGGTCGGGCTGGTGACCACGGTCCCCGCCGAGCACCCGAACCCGAAGATGGTGCAGAAGATGCTGTCCTCGGCGTTCTTCATGTCGGTCGTGTAGGTGCCGCCACGGGTCTCGTCGCGCAGCTCGTACGTCGAGCCGTTCTGCTTCACCTGCAGCGGGACGGTCCCGGAGTAGAGGGTGTTGCCCTCGCCGTCGATCGTGTGGATGCCCTCGACCCGGCGCAGCACCTTGCCGCTGGCCGCGTCGACGTAGGTCGCGAGGCGAGAAGGAGTGCCGTCGTCGTGCTTCCCGGTGGTGGTCACCCGCCACGCCAGGGTCGGCGAGCCCTCGACCGCGTCGACGACGAGCTCGGGCGCGTGCTTCTTGTCGGCCTTGAGACCCGCGATCGCCCTGGTGATCTTGTCCAGGGTCAGGGCGGCCTTGGTCGCCGCGGCACCG
The DNA here is from genome assembly GCF_040613495.1 of Nocardioides sp. NPDC006273. Taxonomy (NCBI): domain Bacteria; kingdom Bacillati; phylum Actinomycetota; class Actinomycetes; order Propionibacteriales; family Nocardioidaceae; genus Nocardioides; species Nocardioides sp. NPDC006273. Next base: position 42,379 of record NZ_JBEXSD010000004.1, read on the forward strand.
GTGACGGCGGGCAACACCTCGAGGTCGAGCACCTCGGTCAGCCCCTGGGAGACGGAGGTGACGGCGCCGGACCTGGTCTGGTGGGCGACCAGGTCGCCGCCGACGACCTCGAGCCCCTCGTACGTCCGGTTCATCCGCACGTGGGTGGCGCCGTTGGTGTCCTTCAGGGTCACCACGGGCTCGAGCTCCTGGCCGGCGCCGACCTTCCAGGTCGACGGCTTGCTCGCCAGAGCCTTGACGGCCCGGTCCGCGACCGACTCGTCGTCGATCACCTTCTGGGCCGCCAGAGTGACCGGCGTGATGGTGGAGGCGGATTCGGCCGGAGCGGCGCCGGCCGGGCTTCCGAAGGAGGCGATGAGGGCAGTTCCTGCAACAGCGGCAGCGGTGGTTGCACCGGCCGCTCGAACGATTCTACGCATGGGGGTTCTCCTCGAGATCAGGACCAGGATTGGACGGGATCCTTCCATCCAAATCGGGCCTGCGGCCGAACAAGTTCCTGCAATGCAGGTCCATGAACCGGCTGTCCCGCGTAACTCGTTTACCTTGTTATCAAGAATTAACCAAACACGCCCGGGGGCATGTCACCAGATCCGCACGCGCTCCTCGGGATCGAGCCAGAGGCCGTCACCCGGGACGGTGCCGAAGACCTCGTGGAACTCGTCCAGGTTCCGCGCGATGTTGGCACGGTGCTCCGGCGGGCTGTGCGGGTCGATCGTGAGGTACTGCCGAGCCTGCTCCTTGCGTCGCACCGTGCGCCACACGTAGGCCCAGTTGAGGAAGAGCCGCTGCCGGTCGCCGGCGCTGGCGGCGCCGTCGGTCGCGAGCATGTAGGCGGTGTGCGCGATCGTCAGGCCGCCCAGGTCGCCGATGTTCTCGCCGACGGTCAGCGCACCGTTGACGAACTCGCCGGGCAGGTCCCGGGGTGACAGCGCCGAGTACTGCGCGATGAGCGCCTTGGTCTTCACCTCGAACGCCGCCTTGTCCTCCGGCGACCACCAGTCCTGCATGTTGCCGTCGCCGTCGAACTGCGCACCCTGGTCGTCGAACCCGTGCCCGATCTCGTGGCCGATCACCGCGCCGATGCCGCCGTAGTTCTCCGCCGGATGGGCGTCCAGCGCGAAGAACGGACGCTGCAGGATGCCGGCCGGGAAGCAGATCTCGTTGGTGCCGGGGTTGTAGTAGGCGTTGACCGTCTGCGGGAGCATGAACCACTCGTCGCGGTCCACCGGCTGGCCGAGCTTGCCGAGCTGCCGGTCGGTCTCGAAGACCGATGCCGCCGAGACGTTGCCGATCAGGTCGTCCTTGGAGATGGTCAGCCCCGAGTAGTCGCGCCACTTCGAGGGGTAGCCGATCTTCGGCGTGAACTTGTCGAGCTTCTCGTAAGCCTTCTGCTTCGTCTCCTCGCCCATCCAGTCGAGCTCGGAGATCGACTTGCGGTAGGCGGCCAGCAGGTTCGCCACGAGCTCGTCCATCTCCGCCTTCGCCTCGGGCGGGAAGTGGCGCGCGGCGTACTCCTTGCCGACCGCCTCCCCGATCGCACCCTCGACGATCGCGACCCCGCGCTTCCAGCGTTCGCGCAGCTCAGGGGTGCCGTTGAGGGTGCGGCCGTAGAAGTCGAAGTTGGTCTCGACGAAGTCGTCGGTCAGGTAGGGCGCCGCCCAGCGGAGCACGTGGAAGTAGAGCCACAGCTTCCAGTCGTCGATGTCGACGTCGCCGAGCACGGCGGAGAGGTGGGCGAAGTAGGACGGCTGCCGGACGACGACCTCGCCGAGCACGGCAGCGGTGTCCAGCTTCGAGCCGGAGAGGTTGCGGACGTACGCATCCCAGTTGAAGTTGGGGGCCAGCTCGCGCAGCTCGGCGAAGGTCAGCAGGTTGTAGGTCTTCTGCTTGTCCCGGGTCTCCTCGCGCGCCCAGTGGCCCTCGGCCAGGCGGGTGTCGATCCGGATGATCGTCTCGGCGGCCGCGCGCGGGTCGGGGTGCTCGGCGAGCTCGTAGAGGCGGGTCAGGTAGTCGGCGTACTTCCCCAGCACCTCGGCGAACTTCTCGTCGAAGTAGTAGTCCTTGTCGGGCAGGCCGAGGCCGCCCTGGAGCAGGTTGAAGATGTAGCGGTCGGACTGCTTGTCGTCGTTGTCGACGTAGGACCCGAACAGCCCGTGCCCGCCGATCCGCTCGACCTCGCCCAGGAACGCCGCCAGGTCGTCGGCGTCGCGGAGCCCGTCGACGGCAGCCCTCAGCCCATCAAGAGGTCGTACGCCGCGCTCGGCGACCGCCGCCTCGTCCATGAAGCTCGCGAAGAGGTCACCTATCTTCTGGGCGTCGCTGCCGGGCTCACCGCCCGATGCCGCGAGCTCCTCGATGATCTCGCGCACGTGCTTCTCAGCCTGGTCGGCGAGCATCACGAAGGGCCCCCAGCTGGACCGGTCGGAAGGAATCTCGACCTCCCGGAGCCAGGTGCCGTTCACGAACCCGAACAGGTCGTCCTGGGGTCGGATGCTGTCGTCCATGCCCGGGCGGGCGTCATCGAGGATCGTCACGTGCCCCAGCGTAGAGCCGACCACCCAAGCGGCTGGGCAGTAACCCGGGGTTAGCCGGGTTTGACGATCCGGTTCATCTCGAAGTGCATGGGGTCGGTCCACCTCCAGTTGCCGCCCCAGGTGAAGCCCCAACGCTCGAAGATCGACACCACGGTGCGGTCCATCTCACCGACGGTCCCGCGCTGGTTGCCGGCGGTGTTGAGGTCGACGGCGGTGCCGAAGGCGTGGTTGGAGAGCTGGGTGCTGTTGGCGATGAAGCGGGGGTAGTAGCAGCCGGCGTACTGCTTCGGGTCGATCGTCTTGGCCAGGCCCCGGTCGACGATCTCCTGCAGCGCCGCGCGCAGCTGCGGGACCATCACCTTGTTGCAGGTGACCGAGCCGAGGATCGGGACCTGTGCGGTCACGATGTGGGAGCTCACCCAGCTCGCGGCGGGGGTGATGGTGCCGTCGCCGTTGGCCCGGTAGGTGTAGTTGCCGACGGCCTCGGCGACGGTGCCGACGACGTGAGCCTGCTGAGGAGCGTTCGGGTCCAGGCCGGCGCGCGCGACGACGTCGAGGCGCTGGACGGAGGTGTCCTCGCCGACGATCTCCTGGATCGGCTTGACGACCCGGTTGGGGGCGATGGCGGCGGTGGAGACGATGAGCGCGTTGCCCTTCTCCATGCCCATCTCCTCGCCCCACTTGTGGTTGACGACGGCCGACGCGAGGCCCGGCGGCTGCGGCGCGTACGCACCGACGTGGACCGAGGTCGCGTCCTTGCTGGACCCGAGGGTCACGAAGCCGTCCTTGTCTACCGGGAGATCGTCCTGGCGCTCGGGGTCGATCGCGACCTCGCCGCCGGCGACGCGCTGCCAGACCTCGTCGGAGTCGGCGCTCTGGAAGGGGGCGAAGTTGCGGTAGCTCGACGGGTCGACCGCGACCACCTTGACCAGCCGCCCCTGCACGCTGACCTGGGCCAGCGAGATCTGCTCGACGCCGGAGACTCCGTCGAGGCCGCGGACCTTCTTGACGTCACCGGCCGAGAGGGTCTCCTCGGAGAGGATCAGCAGGTCGGTGGAGTGGAGCGTCCCCTCGCGCTTGCCGGGCATGTCGACTGCGTGCGACGGGTCGGCGACAGGGCTCTCATCCGCGGCGGACTCGCTGACCTCCGCGCTCGGGCTGCTGCTCGGGGAACCCGGCTTCGACGGCTCGCCCGCACAGGCGGCCAGGGTCACCACGAGGACCGCCCCGATCGCGGCGGTCGCTCTCAACGAGACCAATCGCATCCGTCCACCTCCCCGCAGGAAGATTAGGCGAGGCCTGGTGACCGCCCAACTCGCCGGTAACTCAGGCGCCCGGGTCAGGCACGCAGCACCCGCGAAACCAGCCAGGCGATGTCGTCGGCGGTCTCGTCGGGCGACTTGGTGGGCTGCATGACATGGCTGAGCACCACGCGCACCGTCATCTCGATGGTGGCGTCGGCCTGTTCGTCGCTCAGGCTGTGCTCGAACTTCCTGATGTGCTCGTGGATGATCTCGGTCGCGTAGCCGAGCAGCCCCTCGCTGTGGCTGGTCAGATAGGGCAGCAGCTCGGTGTCGGCGCCGTGGGTCGCCGAGACCACCGCGTGCAGGAGCTTGTTGTCCTGGGCACGGTCGAGGACGGCGTACGTCGCCTGGCGGATCGCTCGGAGGAAGTCGTCCTCCTCGTCGAAGGCCGAGCTCACCACGGCCAGGAACTGCTCCAGCTCACGCAGGATCAGCGACTTCGCCAGCGCCGGCTTGGCGCCGATGTCGTTGTAGACCGTCTGCCGGCTGACCCCGCATCGCTCGGCGATGCGCGACATCGTCACGCTCGCCCACCCTGCCTCGGTGGTCATCTCGACAGCGGCATCGAGGATCCGCTGTCGGGTGGTTTCAGGTACGCCGGGCCCCATGGGGGCAAAGTCTAGGACCTATCTCTGCCGAGCATCGGTCGACCAGGTGAACCTGGCCACATTTTTTGCACTCGATACCCCCGGAGTGCAAAAATGCACTCTGTGAGAGAAAGTGCAACCTTCTGATGCGGCAGGCCAATGTCGCCGCGGCGGCTATCCACCGGGCAGCCCTCGAGATGACCGACGAGTTCGGCTTCGACGGCTGGACGATGGATCATCTCGCCGACCGCGTCGGTGTCTCGCGGCGTACGTTGTTCAACCACGTCCCGAGCAAGATGGACGCCGTCCTCGGCCCCGACCACGAGCCGGACCCGGCGCTGGTCGAGACCTTCGTCAACGGCGGACCCTCAGGCGAGCTGTGTGCCGACCTCTGCACCCTGATCCGTACGCAGCTCGAGGTCGATGACATCGACAACGAGCAGCTCCGACTGATCCGGCACGTCTTCGTCAGCAATCACCAGGTGCTCCAGGCCGCGCATGGTCGCTTCGAGAAGGCGACCAACCACTTCTCCGACGTGATCTCGCAACGCGAGAGCAACCGCATGTCTCCGGAACTCGCCGGAGTCCTCCTCAAACTCGTGATCGTCGTCTTCGACGCCGCGCTCAACCGGGCCATCGAGAGCCCATCGGACGGCACTGTCGCCGACCAGTTCACCCGGATCTTCGACGACCTCGTCGATCTGTTCTGACAACTGACCAAGGGGAACCCTGTCATGGCCAAGCTGCTCTATCGGCTCGGAAAGACCGCCTACCGGCGGTGGCCGATCTTCGTCGCCGTCTGGTTGATCGTCATCATCGGCGTCGGCGCGGTGGCGACCACGATGTCCAAGCCGATGTCCACCACGTTCAGCATGCCCGGCCTCGAGTCGGTCGAGGCGGCCGAGGAGCTGCCCGAGATCATGGGCACCGAAGGCGGCTCGGTGCTCGACGCCGCCTCGATCGAGGTCGTCGTCGCAGCTCCTGAGGGTGAGGCGCTCACGACCTCAGAGAACCAGAAGGCCGTGGCCGATGTCGTCGCGGACCTCGCCGCGCTCGACGACGTCCCCGACCAGATCTCCTACATCTGGACCCCGGAGCAGGCCGAGGCGGCCGCTCCTGCGTACGCCGAGGCGATGTCCGCCGAGAGCGGGCAGAAGGTGCCGACCGAGCAGGCCCTGCAGATGCTGCTCGGCCAGCTCGAGGCTCAGCCGACCCTTTCGGAGGACGGCCGGATCGGCTTGATCTCGACCGAGTTCGAGGATGTCGAGGTCAGCGAGGTGACGCCCGCGATGCAGCAGGAGGTCACCGACGTCGTCGAGCAGGCCGCCGATGACTCCGGCCTTCAGGTCGAGGTGCGCGGCCAGGGCATGCAGGTGATGGAGATGGGCAGCGCCAGCGCCGAGCTGATCGGCATCGCGCTCGCCCTGCTCATCCTGCTGCTGACCTTCGGCTCCTTCGTGGCAGCCGGGCTCCCGATCCTCACCGCCGGCATCGGCGTCGCCATCGGCACCCTCGGCATCACCGCGCTGACTGCCTTCACCGAGGTCTCTTCGACCACCCCGATGCTGGCCACGATGATCGGCCTCGCCGTCGGGATCGACTATGCGCTGTTCATCCTCGCTCGCTACCGCAGCGAGCTCGACCACACCGACGACCGGACGGAGGCCATCGGCATCGCCGTCGGCACCGCGGGCTCGGCAGTCGTCTTCGCCGGCCTGACCGTTGTCATCGCGCTCACCGCGCTCAGCGTCGTCGGCATCCCGTTCCTGACCGCGATGGGCATCGGGGCCGCAGCGACCGTCGTGGTCGCCGTCCTGGTGGCGCTGACCCTGGTCCCCGCCCTGCTCGGCCTGTTCAAGTCGAAGGCCTTCGGCCTGTCCGTACGCCACTACCGGCCCAAGCGCGAGGCCAACGGCCGCTTGCTCAACAACGGTGTCCGTTGGGCTCGGTTCATCGGCAAGGCCCCCATCGCCTGGGCGCTCATCGTGATCATCGGCCTCGGCGCGCTGGCGATCCCCTTCAAGGACCTGCACCTGGGCATGCCGGGCGACAGCACCGCACCGGAGGACAGCTCGCGCCGCCAGGCGGTCGAGCTGGTCGTCGAGGGCTTCGGCCCGGGACGTCTCGACCCGATGATGCTGGTCGTCGACGCCCGAGAGATGCCGGGCGACCCGGCCGAGAAGCAGGCCGCGTACGCACAGGTCGCCGAGTGGGCCGACTCCATTGACGGGGTCGCCAAGGTGGTGCCGCCCTCGGGCAACGAGAACGGTGCGGTGATCCTGATCGAGCCCGAGACGGCCCCGGAGGACGAGGCGACCGACGAGCTGCTCGCGGAGCTGCGTGAGGGCGAAGGCACACTCGAGGAGGAGACCGGCGCCGACCTCGCCGTCACCGGTACGTCGGCGATCATGTCCGACATCTCCGAGAAGCTCAACGACGCGCTGCTGCCCTACCTCGCCATCGTGATCGGGCTGGCGTTCATCCTGCTGATGCTGGTCTTCCGCTCGATCCTGGTGCCGCTGACGGCGACGCTCGGCTTCCTGCTCTCCGTCCTGGCCACCCTCGGCGTCACCGTGGCGGTGTTCCAGGAGGGTGCCTTCGGGATCTTCGACGGCCAGCCGATCGTCAGCTTCATGCCGATCTTCCTGATCGGTCTGGTCTTCGGTCTGGCGATGGACTACCAGGTCTTCCTGGTGACCCGGATCCGCGAGGCCCACGTCCACGGTGCCTCCTACAAGGAGGCCGTGGTCGACGGGTTCCGCAACTCGGCCCGGGTGGTCACCGCCGCCGCGCTGATCATGACCGCGGTCTTCGCGGGCTTCATCATGATGGACGACCCGATCATCAAGTCGATGGGCTTCGCGCTCGCCGCGGCGGTCATCTTCGATGCCTTCATCGTGCGGATGCTGCTGATCCCGACCCTGATGTACCTGATGAAGGAGAAGGCCTGGTGGCTGCCGAAGTGGCTCGACCGGATCCTCCCGAACGTCGACGTCGAGGGCGAGGGCCTGGAGCGGCACTATCTCGCCGACCACTACGCCGATGACCCCCGTGACGCGGAGCTCGTCAAGAGCTGACCGTCGCGCCACAGCGAAACAGCCCCCGACCTCGTACGAGATCGGGGGCTGTTTCGCCGTCGCAGGCGGGGGTAACACGTCGTTCGTAGGACTACTCGCCCGTTATAACGACCGGATAGACCTACGAACAGCGTGTTACCCCAACGCGGCCGCGCCACCAGTTGCCTCATAAATAGGATGGGTCCATGACGACGAGCCTGCCCTTCGGCATCGACTTCGGCGGCACCGGCATCAAGGGTGCCCCGATCGACCTCTCGACCGGCGAGTTCGCCGCCGAGCGCGTGCGCATACCGACCCCCGAACACTCCACCCCGGAAGCCATCGCCGAGATCTTCGTCGAGCTGCTCTCACACTTCCCGGAGTGCGACGGGAAGGTCGGCGTGACCGTCCCCGGCGTCGTACGCCACGGGGTGGTCCACTCCGCAGCCAACATCGACAAGTCGTGGATCGGCACCGACGCGGACGCGATCTTCACCGCAGCCACCGGCCGGGACGTCCACGTGGTCAACGACGCCGACGCCGCCGGCCTGGCCGAGGTCCGCTACGGCGCGGCGAAGGGCCGTCGCGGCCTGGTCATCATGACCACGCTCGGCACCGGCATCGGCTCGGCGCTCCTCTACGACGGCGTGCTCGTGCCCAACTCCGAGCTCGGCCACCTCGAGCTCGACGGCCACGACGCCGAGACCCGCGCCTCCAACATCGCCCGCAAGCGCGAGGACCTCTCCTGGAAGCACTGGGCCAAGCGCCTGCGGCAGTACTACCAGCACCTGGAGATGCTCTTCTCGCCCGACCTATTCCTGGTCGGCGGAGGGGTCTCGAAGGAAGCGGCGGAATTCCTCCCGCTGCTCGACCTCGACACCGAGATCATCCCGGCGAAGCTCCTCAACACCGCGGGGGCCGTCGGGGCGGCGCTGTACGCCGAAGAGCTCGCCACCGACTGAAGGCGGCGGACCGTCTGATGGGCGGGGCGGAGCCGGTCGATCCCACGGAGCACCGGCCCTCTTCGTCTTCTTGACCTGCGCGAGGAAGGCCTTGCGATTCGCCCGTCGCAGCCGGCGACCCTCCCGCCGGCGTCGGGCCCACGGGCTGCGAAGCACCCGGAACGTTGCGTACGCCGCGGCGGCGAGCACCAGCAGCGCGACCAGTCCGACCATCAGTGCCCAGTCGGCCCGGGCGCTCACCCCGGCAGCAGTGGCCGATGCGTCGTCCAGCTGGCCGTCGTCCAGGTCGGCACGGGCGCTGGCCGCCCCGGCGTCGAGGAGCAGCACCAGCTCGCCGAGCTCGGTGGCCGGGTTCTGGATGCCCTCGACGGCTGCCGTGGCCGCACCGACCTCGGTGGTCACCTTCGCGGCCTTGGGCAGGGTGGTGGCCAGTGACTCGTACTCGGCGGCGAGGTTGGCGCTCTCGTAGGCTTCCTTCGCGGCCGACGACACCGGCAGATCCGCCGCCTCGGCTGCCTCCTGGATCTTCACGGCGCCGGCGTTGGCACCCTCGAGCAACCCGGTCACGGTCGCCGCATCGTCGAAGGCCCACGACGCCATGGAGTTGCGCAGTCCCTCGGGAGGCACCCAGTCACCGTTGGCGCGGTCGAGGGCGGCGTACGTCTTGCGGGCCTCGGCCCGCTGCCCGAGCTCCTTCGCCTCCGCGCGCGGAAGGACCCAGGTGCGCAGCGCCTTCTCGGCCGAGGCATCGGTGTCGTACTTCTGCACGAGGTCGAGGAACGTACGCCAGTTGGTCGAGCCCTGGATCAGGTTGTCGCCCGGACGGTCGTAGGCGTTGCGACCCTCGTAGGCGTCGTTCACCACCGCCGTGAACTCCTCGTCGGACAGGTCCGCGACCAAGGCGGAGACCGCGGTGTAGGCGGCGGGATAGCCGTAGGAGTCGACCTCGGCAGTGACGTCGCGACTGGCGTCGTCCCAGGTCAGCAGTGGGAAAGAGTCCTTGCTCCGGCGCTTCACCTTCGGGTATTTCTGTCCCTTGGCGCCGACCTGCTTCGCCGCCCGCTGGGCGAGGACCTCGGTCAGTCCCTCGCTCAGCCAGCGGCCTCGGACGGTGTTCGGGTTGATCCAGGCGTGGGTCATCTCGTGGTAGAGGACGACTGCGTCGAGGTCCTCGGAGACGACGATCTCCTTGGCGTTCTCGTCGAACCATGCATAACCGAGCGCCTCGGAGGAGACGTCCTCACGGATCGTGTCCAGACCACCCGGCCACTCTGATCCGATCAGCTTCTCGAGCACAGGCAGTCCCGACGTCACCTTCTTGTCGGCGAACTCGAGCCACTCCTCGTCACCCGGGAAGCTCTGCAGCGAGACGTCGGTGTCGCCGACCGCGACCTTCGCCTCGTCGAAGGCCTTCGGATCGCGCGCGGAGACGCCTCCCTCGATGAAGCCCCCCGTCGCCTTCCACGTCGTGGTGCCGCCCTTGGTCTTCTTCTTGAAACCCGGTGCCGAGCTGGAGAACTCCATCGACTTCGGCAGCACGACCTCGACGGTGACCGAGTCGTCGTCGCCGACGCCGAGCACGGGGAAGACGGCGTACCCCTCACCGATCCGGATGTGGTTCCCCTTGGCGCGGATCGGAGCGCCCCGCAGCTCGTAGGTCCAGGTGATGGTGCGTGACTTGCCGTAGTAGAGGTTCGGGAACGACGCCGAGACCACCTCCAGCCCGGTGCCCTTGATCTTCTCGGTGCTCACCGAGAGCCTGGAGCCGTTGCTGGTCGCCGTGACTTTCTTAGCGCCGGCCGGGATCGGGATGGCATGGCCGGTCAGGAAGTAGTAGGACGTCGCGGTGCTCGGCTGCCGGTTGGTGACGGTGATCTCGGCCTTCACCTTGACGGTCTTGGCCTTCTCGTCGAGCACGTAGCGGGTGCGCGAGGACTCACCGACACCGTCATCAGGCGCCGCCACCGCGGCAGGCGCGGTCGTCATCAGCCCGGCGCCCAGTGCGCCCAGCACGATCAGAGCTGCCGCCACCCGCCGGAGTAGACCTGTTCCTCGACCGCCTTTCACCCAGGCACCTTAGACCGATGCCCCTTCGGGTACACCGTTTTCGGTACTTCCGAGACATCCGCCACCGGCATCACGCCCAGGGCGTTCCCCACTTGTCGCCGAACGCGATCTCCTCGAGCGGCCGCCGGACGCGCTCGCGCTGCTCGCGCTCGGCATCGCCCGGGTCAGCCTGTGCCGGGTCACCGTGGCGGCCGACCGCGATCCCGATCATGACCTTCCACCAGGCCGGTACGCCGAAGGCCGCTGCCACGGCATCATGGTCGAACCCGGCGAACTGGTGCGAGGAGAGACCCAGGGATGCGGCCTGGACCGTCAGGTGCGCGGCCGCCTGGCCGAGGTCGTAGTGGGCATAGTCCGACCACTTCGGGCCGTCTCCGTCCGGTCCGACGCCGTCCTGCGCGATCGCGACGAAGACAGCCGAGGCCCGCGGCACCCAGCCGGAGTTGCCGCGGGAGAGGTGGCCCACGAACGTGTCGTGCCTGGCCGACCCCCGAGGCAGCACCAGGAACGACCACGGCTGGCTGTTGCCCGCGCTCGGCGCCCATCGGGCTGCCTCGATGAGCAGCCTGATCTCGGCGTCGGCGAGCTCGTGGGTCGGATCGAAGACGCTCACCGACCAACGGTCACGCAGGTGCTCGGTGAGATCCTCGGCGCCGGGCTGTGGGGCTCGCTTCGCGGCAGTCATGCGCCCATTCTGCGATGTCTACCAACTGGGCAGACCGCCAGTCTCAGGACGCGTCAGGCGAGGTAGCGGCCCGGGCGGTGGTTGAAGGCCAGGATGATGTTGAGGATCACCGCGCCGAGCGCGGAGAGCAGGACGGTCGCGGGCGAGACGACGGCGAGCGCGAGCAGGATGACGCTGAGGTCGAGGCCCATCTGGACGTACCCGGCCCGCAGGTCGAGCCGCTCCTGCAGAACCAGAGCGAGCACGTTGAATCCGCCCAGCGAGGCACCGTGGCGGAAGATCACCAGGAGTCCGAGGCCGACGAGCAGGTTGCCGGCCACGACGCCGTAGATGGTGTCGAGGCCTTCGAGCGGGAGCAGGTCGGCGTGGACCCGCGTCATCGCCGAGACCGCGATGACGCAGCCCAGCGACCGGACCGTGAACCAGACACCCTTCTTGGAGAGCGCGAGCCCGAAGAACGGCAGGTTCACCAGCACGAACAGCACCTCGAACGGCAACCCCGTCCAGTAGCTGACCAGCAGGCTCAGTCCCGCGGTCCCGCCGGTCACGGCGCCGACCGTCTGGATCAGGTAGAGACCCAGCGAGGACACCACGATGCTGGTCACGTAGCCGAGCGCGTCCTCCACCAAGGTGTGGGGGACGCGGATCGACTCGAGGGAGTCTGCGTATGGCTCGGACACGACACTCATTCTGGGTGTCATGGCCGAGCCGCGCAGAATTCACCAGGGCGAGACCTCCATCACGTTTCCGCTGGTCAGGGATGCGTTCCTCAAAGCATGATGTCCCCATGACTCAGTCGCCTCGGGACGACCCGCCGCCACCGCCACCGCCACCGCCTGGGGCGTGGGTTCCGCCGCCACCTCCGACCGGAAACGTGTGGATCCCACCGCCGCCGCCAGGTGCCGCCTACGCCGCCACTCCTCAGAAGAAGCGGTCCAAGACCGGCCTCTGGCTCCTCGTCGGCGGCGGACTCACCGCGCTCGTCCTGCTCGTCGTCGCCGGGGTCGGGGCCTTCCTGGTCCTCGGTCCCGACGACAAGGGCAGCTCCGGGGACGACGTGGCCGAGACGGCGGGGACCAACAGCGATCTCGGCGCCCTGACCTCAGAGCCCGGACAGAGCTGGGCCTGGAAGACCACGGACACGGTCCGCTGGGCGGTGCCCGGTCCCGACTTCACGATCGTTCTCCTCGAGGGCAAGGCCGGTTTCGTCGTGCTCGACGATCAGGGAAAGGAGAAGTGGCGCCCGGAGAAGCACGACTACAGCGGCGCCTGGGTGGATGAGGAGACCAAGACGATCGAGGCGAGCTGGTACGGCCCGGTCGCGACCACTGCGAAGGGCAGCAGCAGCGACAGCGGCAACATCGTCTGGGACTACGACGGCAACGTCCTGTGGAAGGACACCGGCGAGAACCACTACCTGTACGGCGTCGAGAGCGACGGTCGCTTCCTGCTCTGGGACGCCAAGGCCGAGACGCTCGCGAAGGTCCGCGAGCCCACCGATCCGGGCGAGTGGAAGATCGAGGGCGAGGAGTTCACGGTCTTCGACGACGCGGTCTACGCCCTCGACGGTGACACCCTCGCTCGCTACGCGCGCACGAATGGCGAGCTCGTCTGGAAGACCGATCTCCAGCCCGGCTGGAAGGGCATCAAGCAGTCCTACGAGATCGAGCACCAGGCCAACGACGACCTGGTCATCCTGGCTGCCGACCGCACCTTCGGCTACTCCGCCAAGAGCGGGAAGCCGTTGTGGGATGTGTCCGGGAGCGGTGATGTCGTCGCGACCGCCGGCAACCGGCTGGCGGTGATCGAGCCAGGCACGTACGACGAGGACCAGGGCGTCACGATGCCGTCGACCGGGCCGTACCCGATCTACGACACCACGGGCAAGGTCGGCTCGCTCCCGTTCTCGACCGGCAGGCCCTACGCCGCGGTGCAGATGGTCAAGGTCGACGGCAAGGGCGAGCAGGTCAACTTCGGGACCGACGACGGCGCGCTCTTCGACGCTGCCGGGAAGCCGATGGGCGAGGATCGCTACGAGGACGCCTTCCAGGCGCTCGACGACGGCGTCTACCGGCTCGACCGCGCCACCATCTCGTTCCGGGAGTGGCGCAGCACCGAGGACTCATGGTCGCTGACCGTGCCCGACGTCGAGTCGGTCGGCGACAAGGAGAACCAACGCGACATCTACATGCAGGTCGACGACGAGCGCCTGGTCGTCAACGACAAGCACACCGTCCGGCTCTACCAGTGAGCCGGAGAGGGGCTGGTGGCGTACAGGATCCCGTACGCCACCAGCCCCTCGAGCAGGTCAGGCGTTGACGCGCGCGAGCGCACCCACGATCTCGTCGACCTTGGTCTTGGCGTCACCGAAGAGCATCTGCGTGTTCTCCCGGAAGAAGAGCGGGTTCTGCACGCCGGCATAGCCCGCGGCCATCGACCGCTTGAAGACGACCACGTTCTTCGCCTCCCAGACCCGCAGGACGGGCATCCCGGCGATCGGGCTGCTGGGGTCCTCCGCGGCGGCCGGGTTCACGGTGTCGTTGGCGCCGATGACCAGGACGACGTCGGTCTCGGCCAGGTCGTCGTTGACCTCGTCCATCTCCAGGACGATGTCGTAGGGCAGCTTGGCCTCGGCCAGGAGCACGTTCATGTGGCCGGGGAGACGGCCGGCGACCGGGTGGATGCCGAAACGTACGTCCACGCCCTTCTCCCGCAGGATGCGGGTGAGCTCGGCGACGGGGTACTGCGCCTGGGCGACGGCCATGCCGTAGCCGGGGGTGATCACGACGCTCGAGGCGCCGGCGAGGAGCTCGGCGGTGTCCTCGGCGTTGATCTCGCGGTGCTCGCCGTAGTCGACGTCGCCGCCCGGGCCGGCCTCGATGCCGAAGCCACCGGCGATGACCGAGATGAACGAGCGGTTCATCGCCTTGCACATGATGTAGGAGAGGTACGCACCCGAGGACCCGACCAGGGCGCCGGTGACGATCAGCAGGTCGTTGCTCAGGAGGAAGCCGGAGGCGGCCGCGGCCCAGCCGGAGTAGCTGTTGAGCATCGAGACCACGACCGGCATGTCGCCGCCGCCGATGGAGGCGACCAGGTGCCAGCCGAGGGCCAGGGCCACGACCGTGACGGCGATCAGCAGCGGGAGCGTCGGATCGATGACGTAGACGACCGTCAGGATCACGAAGACGACCAGGGCGCCGATGTTGATCAGGTTCTTGCCCGGGAGCATCAGCGGGGCCGACTTCATCCGCGCGGAGAGCTTGAGGAAGGCGACGATCGAGCCGGTGAAGGTGACCGCACCGATGAAGACGCCGATGAAGACCTCGGCCGAGTGGATGGCGCCACCGTGGATGTGACCGGCAGCCGCCTCGAGGTGGCCGTTCCAGCCGATCAGGACGGCGGCCAGACCCACGAAGGAGTGCAGCAGCGCGATCAGCTCGGGCATGCCGGTCATCTCGACGACCTTGGCGCGCCACAGGCCGATGACCGCGCCGACGGCGACAGCGGCGATGAGGACGATCACCGCGGTGGTGGTGCCGCCGTCGACGACCTGGATCACGGTCGCGACCAGCGCGAGCGTCATGCCGGCGACGCCGTAGAGCCAGCCCTGTGAGGCGGTCTCGTGCTTGGACAGACCTGCCAGGGACAGGATGAAGAGAAGGGCGGCGACGAGGTAGGCCGCGCCTGCGATCGAGAAGATATCCATGACGTGTTTGCCTCAGGCCTTCCGGAACATCGAGAGCATGCGACGGGTCACGGCGAAGCCGCCGAAGATGTTGATGCTCGCCAGCAGCGTGGCGACGCCCGCGAGCACGAGTACGACGTTGTCAGCGACGGTGAGCTGGAGCAGAGCACCCACGACGACGATGCCGGAGATCGCGTTGGTCACCGACATGAGCGGCGTGTGCAGCGCGTGGTGCACGTGGCCGATCACGTAGAACCCGATCACGATCGAGAGCGTCAGGACCGTGAAGTGCCGGGTGATCTCGGCCGGGGCGACCGCGTTGAGGAGGAAGAGCGCGAGCGCACCGGTGCCGACCAGCGCGAGCTTGGCGGAGGCCGAGAGCGGCTTCTTCTCCTCCTTCACGGCGACCTCTGCCGGAGCCGCGGCGGCCGGAGCCGCCGAGACCTGCACGGGCGGGGGCGGCCAGAGCACGCCACCGTCGTGCACGACGGTCAGGCCGCGCTGCACCTGGTCCTCGAGGTCGAGGGCGAGCACGCCGTCCTTCTCGGGGGTCACCAGCTTCATCAGGTTCACCAGGTTGGTGCCGTAGAGCTGACTGGACTGGGCCGGGAGGCGCGCGGGCAGGTCGGTGTAGCCGATGATCGTGACACCGTTTGGCGTGGTGACGACCTGGTCCTTGACGGTGCCCTCGACGTTGCCGCCCATCGCGGCGGCCATGTCGACGATGACCGAGCCCGGCTTCATGCTCGCCACGTCCGCCGCCGTGATCAGCTTCGGCGCCGGGCGGCCTGGGATCAGTGCGGTGGTCACGATGATGTCGACGTCCTGGGCCTGCTCGGAGTAGATCTCCGCGGCGCGCTGGTCGTAGGCCTCCGAGGTCGCCTTGGCGTAGCCGTCGGTCGACTTCTCGACCTCGACCTCGACCTTCAGGTATTCGCCGCCGAGCGACTTGACCTGGTCGGCGACCTCCGGACGCGGGTCGGTCGCGCGGACGATCGCTCCCAGCGAGCTCGCGGCGCCGATGGCGGCCAGACCGGCCACACCGGCACCTGCCACGAGCACCTTCGCCGGCGGCACCTTGCCCGCCGCGGTCACCTGACCGGTGAAGAAGCGGCCGAAGTGGTGGGCCGCCTCGACCACGGCGCGGTAGCCGGCGATGTTGGCCTGGCTGGAGAGGATGTCCATGGACTGCGCCCGCGAGATACGCGGCACCGCGTCCATCGCGAACGCGTCGACCTTGCGGGCGGCCAGGGCGTCGAGGAGCTCGCTGCTATGCGCCGGTGCCAACGGGGCGACCAGCGTGGCGCCGCTCTTCAGCAGCTCGACCTCGCCGACCGAGGGGGCGTTGATCCGGAAGACCAGGTCCGCTCCCCATGCATCGGCGGCCGTGCCGATGCGGGCGCCGGCCTCGGCGTACGCCTCGTCGGTGAAGCTGGACGCCTCGCCGGCTCCACCCTCGATGACGACGTCGTAGCCCAGACCGGTCAGCTGTTTGACGGTCGCGGGGGTTGCCGCCACCCGGGTCTCGCCGGGCTTCGTCTCTCGGGTCACTCCGATGAGCATCCTCGACTCCTTGGGTCTAGCTGCGCAGTGTCTTCAGTGTCCAGCACGGTGGCGTCCCGGTCAGCCGATCAGCGCGTGACCGATTCATGACCGGCTCCGGTCCGGAACCCCCACCGTGCTGGTTACCGGTCGGTAACGGTAGGGCAGATCAGCCCGTGGACACCAGGGTTGTCCGGTTGTATCGGTCCAAGACCTGTGGTCTTCCTCACGGTCTCACTGCCGGCCTCCGAGCTGGGTGCCTACTCGTCGGTCTGCGCCCATCCGAGTGCCGCGCCGTGGCCCTGGAACCAGCCGACCGCTCGCCCGTCGACCGCCAGGCAGAAGTGATGGTCCGCATCTCGCAGGCTCGGCGCCGGCGCGAGGGAAGGGATCACTCGCGGCCCTTCCAGGCTGATCCAGTGGCAGCGGCCGGCCGCCACCAACGTACGCATGCGCTTGTCCAGCTCGACTCGCTCTCGCTCGTCCAGGTACGCCGCTGCCGCGCTGTGGTGGACCACCGGAGTGCCACCCGAAGCAGCAGCGAGCTCGATCGCGCCGTCCAGTCGGTCGAGCATGTCGCCGGCGATGAGGTGGGGCGGCTCTGCCCTGGTCACCGCGATCGCCGCGGCCAGGCGGTCGCGACGCTCGTCGTGGCCCGGCCAGATCAAGGTGAGCAGCCAGCTCATGTCCTCCTCGTCGGTGACGTCGAGCGGGTTGAGGTCGATTCCGATGCGAGCGGTGATGCGCGGCGGCTCCGTTGGCACCGGGACCGGGCCGGTCGCCGGGACCCGGAGCGTCGGCCCGCCTGAACCGCGGAGCTCGCCCGCGCCGTCCCAGTTGTAGTCGTAGCGGTCCGGGTAGAGGCACAGGCCGGCGCTGGCACCGAGCTCGACCAGAGCCAGCGGCCCGTCGCCGAGCATCCCGAGCGCCGGGGTCAGTGCGGCCAGCCGAGCGACCTCGTTGGTCTGGGTCCGGCGGGTGAGGATCGTCGCTCGTACGGCCGGCCACTCGGGCCCGAGGAGCAGGGCCCGCAGGTCGTCGTAGGGGCCGGGCTCAAGCCCGTGCCGGCGGGCCGCGGCGAAGACGAGGTTGGCCTGCTGCTTCAGGATGGGCAGGCCGCTCAGCAGCCGGAGAACCTCCGGGTCGTCGGCGACACTGCTCGCCCAGGCGTGGTAGCACGGCGAGGTGGCCATCTCGCCGGCGTAGAGCCGATAGCTCTCTTCGATGTCGGTCAGATCGGTCAGCGGCAGCATGGCGTCTCTCCTTCTGGATGAGGTCCCGGTGGTCGAGCTTGTCGAGACCCCACCGTGACGCCGCGGGGCGGGGCGGCGCGATGTCGATCGAGTCGACATGGCGCCGGAGCCGGTCCGTGAGCGAGAGTGTCGTCGTGACGGAGTGGATCACGACCCGGGAGGCGGCCCAGCGCCTCGGGGTGAAGCGCACGACCCTCTACACCTATGTCAGCCGAGGCCTGCTCACCCGGCGGCGTAGTGGAGGCGAGAGCCTGTTCGACCGGGCGGAGATCGACGCGCTGGGCGGCACCCGCCACCACCCCGGCTCTCCGCTCGGCGTGCTCCCGATGCGTTCGGTCCGCTCGAACGTGAGCGAGGTACGCGAGGGAGAGCTGTTCCTGCGCGGCGTACCGCTCGCCGACCTGGCCGACGAGCCGTTGGCGGAGGTCGTCGATCTCGTCCTCGGCCCTTCTGCTGGGGTCGTCGTCTCTGCGCCGGCGCATCTGACCGCGCTGCCGCTTCACCGCCGGCTGCCCGCGCTCGCGCAGTGGGCAGGTTCCGAGAGCGAATGGGTCGAGCCCGTCGCAGCTGTCGGCATCGCCAAGGGGCTGCTCGGTGCGGCGCCGGTCGCGCTCGGCGCCCCTGTGGCGCCGGACCGACCGGTCCCCGAGGGGATCTTCGCGGCGGTCGCCGGGCGCCCCGGCAGCCCGCAAGAGGTCGCGACGCTCAACACCGCACTGGTCGCACTCATCGACCACGGCCTGGCCGCCTCCGTGGTGGCGGCCAGGGTCGCCGCCTCGGCGCGGGCCTCGGCGTACGACTGCCTGGTGGCGGGGTACGCCGCGCTCTCGGGGCGGCTGCACGGTGGCATCGGGCCGTCCGCGCTCGCCGTGCTGCGAGACGGCCCGGCGGGCTCCCCGGGCAGCCCGGTGCCCGGCTTCGGTCACTGGCGGCACCCCGACGGCGACCCGCGTGCCGATGCGATCCTCGCTCGTCTCGCCCTCGTCGACGGCTCCGCTCCGGTCTTGGCGCGACTGTCCGAGATCACCTCTCTTGCCGGTCGGCGGCCGAACATCGACGGGGCGCTCGCGGCGCTCATCGTGACTTGTGGGCTGCCCGATACCGCCGCCGAGGTGTTCTTCCAGACCGGACGTACGGTCGGCCTCGCCGCGCACATCGCTGAGGAGTCCACGGAGGACCCGCTGCGCTGGCGGGCGACCGACCCCACTGCCTGACCTACCGGTCAGCCCGCGGCCGGCCGCTCGCTGTCGAGCTGAGCCATGAACTGGCTCGGATAGCGGTCGCCGCGGGCAGCGCCGACGGGAACGGCGGCGTCGATTCGGGCGAGGTCGGCATCGTCGAGCACGACCGCATCGGCCTCGGCCATGGACTCGACCTGGCTGACTCGGCGCGAGCCGATGACGGGCACGACGTGCTCCCCACGAGCGGCGACCCAGGCGATCGCGAGCTGCGCAAGCGTGACGCCCTTGGCCGCGGCGATCTCCTGCAGAGCGGTGAGCAGCGCGCGGTTGTGGTCGAGGTTGTCACCCTGGAAGCGAGGCATGCGAGCGAGCGAACCGTCGACGGCGCCGCTGCCGCCGATCAGGCCGCGGCCGAGGACGCTGTAGGCGGTGATGCCGATGCCCCGCTCGCGACAGGTGTCGAGGATGCCGTTGCTCTCGATCCCCCGGCTGAGCAGGGAGTACTCGATCTGCAGGTCACTGATCGGGGCCACCGTGGCGGCGCGTCGGATCGTGTCGGCGCTGACCTCGCTCAGTCCGATGTGGCGTACGTATCCGGCCTCCACCAGCTCCTGGACCGCGCCCACGGTCTCCTCGATCGGCACCTGTGGGTCCAGGCGGGCGGGGCGGTAGATGTCGACGTGGTCGGTGCCGAGCCGCTGGAGGGAGTACGCGAGGGAGGACCTGACCGCCTCGGGGCGGCCGTCGAAGCCCGCCGGTATCCCGTCCGGAGTCAGCAGTGCGCCGAACTTCACCGAGAGCACCACGTCGTCGCGGTCGCGCTCGCGCAACGAACGGGCGATCAGCATCTCGTTGTGGCCGGCACCGTAGAAGTCACCGGTGTCGATCAGGGTGCCGCCCGCGTCGAGGTAGGCGTGGATGACGCGTACGCCCTCCTCGTCGTCGACCTTGCCGTAGGCGCCGGAGAGGCTCATCCCGCCGAGCGCCGGGGAGGTGACCGTGGGGCCGTTCTTACCGAGCTGTCGGCTGCTGCTGAATCTGATGTTGTGGGTCGTCATGCCTTCCAGCCTGCGACTCCCGTCGCGTCCCGGGGAGGCACGGCACATCCAGGGACGAGCTGTCCCTGGATAACCGGCCCTCACCGACGGAGGATGGGAGCGTGACCGACCGCCGCGAGCTCGCCGACTTCCTCCGCCGTCGCCGAGATCTGCTCCGGCCCGCCGACGTCGGCCTCCCCGACGGGTTGCGGCGGCGTACGCCTGGGCTTCGTCGGGAGGAGGTCGCCTCGCTCGCCGGTGTCTCGACCGACCACTACACGCGGCTGGAGCAGGCGCGCGGGTCGGCGCCGTCGGAGTCGGTGCTCTCCGCGATCGCGCGGGCGCTGCAGTGTGACCTCGACGGGCGCGACCACCTCTTCTACCTCGCCGGGATGACGCCGCCCCTGCGGCGATCAGGTCACTACGTACGTCCGGGCCTGATCGCGCTCGCCCGGCGGCTGACCGACATCCCGGTCGTGATCTGCACCGACACCGGCGAGCTCGCGTGGCTCAACCAACTCGCCACGGCACTGCTTCCCCCGCTGCCCGACGGGCCTGGGCGGGGCCGCAACCTGATGTGGCGCTGGTTCACCCAGCCCGACCTACGGCCTGCGCCGCCGCGGGACTGGGACCGGATGTCGGCGAGCCACGTGATGGATCTGCGAGCGACGTACGCCCGGCGTTCGGGCGACCCCGACATCACCTCGCTCGTGCATGACCTCCTCGACGAGAGCGAGGAGTTCCGTCGGCTGTGGGAGCGTCACGAGGTGGCCGTGCGGCGTGCCGATGTGAAGACGTTCGTCCACTCCGAGGTCGGTGC
This sequence comes from Nocardioides sp. NPDC006273, assembly GCF_040613495.1. Taxonomy (NCBI): domain Bacteria; kingdom Bacillati; phylum Actinomycetota; class Actinomycetes; order Propionibacteriales; family Nocardioidaceae; genus Nocardioides; species Nocardioides sp. NPDC006273. Next base: position 63,095 of record NZ_JBEXSD010000004.1, read on the forward strand.
GGTCGCCGTCCGCTGCGAGGTCCTGCTCACCGAGGAGGCCGACGTGAAGCTGCTCGCGTACTTCCCGCTCGAGGGCACCGACGCCGCGGAGAAGCTCGAACTTCTCCGCGTCATCGGCAACCAGCGACTCACGTACGCGGACTCATCACCCACCTGAGGGCGATGAAGCGGATCAGTGTGGCCGCGGCGTTGGCGGCCACCAGCACCGCCACTTCGACCCCGCGGGCCGGGATCGGTGCGGCCAGGTGGAGGAGCGCGAGCGATCCCGAGGTCAGTGCCAGCCCGATCCCGAAGGCGGCCAGTCCGGCGACGTGATGCTTCACAGCGCCCTGCCGTGCGGTGATCCCGAAGGTCAGCCGACGGTTGGCAGCGGTGTTGCCGACCGCGGTCACCAAGAGCGCGACCAGGTTGGCCGCCTGGGCGCCGACCGCAGTGCGGAGCAGCACGTAGAGGAGCAGGTACGCCAGTGTGCTCATCACCCCGACGGCGCCGAACCGGATCACCTGCGCCGCCAGGCTCGGGCTCCGGGCGGGTCCGGGAGGGCGTAAGCCGCTGAGGTCGATCCTGCCGCTGACCAGCCCGAACAGCAGCCGCCGGATCCCGTCGAGGTCCTCCTTGACCGTCTTGACGATGTCGACGCGCGAGTCCGCGTCGTCGACCCAGTCCACGGGCACCTCATGGACACGCAGCCCGGCCTCGGAGGCGAGCACGAGCAGCTCGGTGTCGAAGAACCAGCTGTCGTCCTCGACCAGCGGGAGAAGCTTCTCGGCGACGTCGCGGCGGATCGCCTTGAAGCCACACTGAGCATCGGTGAACTCCGCGGACAGGATTCCCCGCAGCAACAGGTTGTAGCCCTTCGACAGGAAGTCACGCTTCGGGCCCCTCACGATCCGGCTGCCCGTGGCCAGCCGGGTGCCGATCGACAGGTCGGAGTGCCCGGACAGGAGCGGGGCGAGCAGGGGAGCGAGCGCGGCCAGGTCGGTGGAGAGGTCCACGTCCATGTAGCCGACCACCTCTGCCTGTGAGGAGCTCCAGGCGGCCTTGAGCGCCCGGCCACGGCCCTTCTCGTCCAGATGGACCGCGCGTACGCGGCCGAGCTCGACCTCCAGCCGTCGGGCGATCTGCCAGGTGGCGTCGGTGCTGGCGTTGTCGGCGATCGTGATCGTGGCGTCGTACGGCAGGTGACGAAGGTAGTCGTCGAGCCGGCGGACGGCCCCCTCCAAGCTCTGCTCTTCGTTGTAGACCGGGATCACCAGGTCGACCGCCGTGCCGACGCTCCCGGAGGTCGGGGTTGTCGAGACCGTCCCTGGGCCGGGCGACATCTGCTCGGCGGTCACGAGGCACCCTCCGTCAGGTCGTAGACCGTGGTACTGCCGATCGTGGTCTGGGTGAACCTCTCTGCCACCCAGGCGCTGATCTCGGAGGCGCTGGAGGTTTCGTTGCTGCTGCCTCCTCTGCCGCCCATGCCACCGCCCACGCCGCCGCCGGAGATGAAGTAATGGATCTCGCCGTCGGCGACGTACTCCTGGAACTGCTCCAGGGTGATGCTGTTCGAGGTGCCGTTGAAGCCACCGATCGCCATCACGGCCTCGCCGGTCTCGAGCTGCAGGCCGGCCGCGGTCTGGGACCCGATCGTCGCGGCCACCCAGGTGAAGTTGGCAGCGTTGGTGCTCACTGCCTCGGCGAGCTCGTCGTCGACCTGGCCGCCGCCCGTCGGGCCGCCGATGCCGCCGGCGGGCATGCCACCGCCGTTGCCTCGCCCCGGCATCTGGGTGCCCGGCATCTGCCCGGCAGGTGGGGCGCCGTTCTGGCCTCCTGGGCCGCCGAACCGAGCTGCGCGACCGCCGCCGGGTCCGTCCATGCCGCCGCCCTGGTAGGGACCGGCGGTCACGATCGAGCCGGTGTGTGCGGTGCCGATCGTCTGGATCGCGTACGCGGCAGGTCCGATGCCCAGGGTCACGGCTGCCGCCGCGAGGAGCACGACTGCGGCCCGGCTGGTGAACCGGTCGGCGAAGACGAACCCGGCAGCGACCCCGAGCCCGGTGACGAGGACGGGCCAGCGCAGCGCGTCGTACGGCTGCTCACCCGACTGCCCGAGGAGCAACCAGCCCCATACCGCGCTGCCGGCCATCGCGATGGCCAGGGTGATCCGGGCAGTGAGATCGTCCCGGTCGCGCCACATGATCACCGTGCCGACGACCGCGGTGACCGCGATCCACGGAGCCAAGGCGACCACGTAGTAGTCGTGGTAGATGCCCGCCATGAAGGAGAAGACGAGCCCCGTGACGAGCATGGTGGCGCCGCTGAGCATCAGGGCAGCACGGGTCAGGTCGGTTCGCGGCGCCTTACGCAGCGCGACGAGGCCGGCGACGAGGACGAGCAGGGCCGCAGGGAGCAGCCAGGAGACCATCCCACCGGAGACGCCCTGGACGAGGCGTAGGATCCCAGCCGCGCTGGAGAAGCCCGCGTTGCCGAGGCCGCCGTAGTCGCCGCCGTTGAGCCGGCCGACGCCGTTGTAGCCGAGGGTCAGCTCGAGGAGCGAGTTGCCGGTCGAGCCGTCGATGTAGGGGCGCGAGGACTCGGGCATGAGCTCGACGATCGCGATGTACCAGCCGGCACTGACGACCATCGCCACGAAGCACGCGATGCCGTGCGCCATCCTCTTCCCGAACGAACCCTTGCCTGCGATCAGGTAGACGACCGCGATCGCCGGGATGATCAGGAACGCCTGCAGCATCTTGGTGAGGAAGGCGAAGCCGAGCAGCGCACCGGCCAGCACCATCCACCTGCCCTTGCCCGTCTCGATCGCCTTCAGCGTCGAGAACCCTGCACCGACCAGGAGCATGAGCAGCAGCGCGTCCGGGTTGTTGAACCGGAACATCAGCGCCGCCGCCGGAGCCAGCGCCGTGAACGCCCCCGCCGCGAGCGCCGCCTGCCACGGCGCGACCTTTCTGACGAGGCCGTAGGTCAGACCGACCGTGGCCACACCCATCAAGGCCTGCGGGACCAGGATGCTCCACGAGGACAGCCCGAAGACGCGTACGGACAGGCCCATCACCCACAGCGACGCCGGCGGCTTGTCGACCGTGATCGAGCCGCTCGCATCGAGCGCCCCGAAGAACCACGCCGCCCAGCTCTCGCCGCCGGCTTGGGCGGCCGCGGAGTAATACTGGTTGGCGTAGCCGGACTCCGACAGCGTCCACAGGTACGCCAACGCGGTCACCGCGAGCAGAATGATGAGCGATGCCCGTTCGGGGGTCGGGCGCCAGGATCGTCTCGGGGCCGGAGTTGGCCGGCTGGGCGACTGGGGTTCGAGAAGTGTGGTCATGACGGCCAGGCTTGTGCGGTTCGCTGTGCTGGCCGTACATCGAGACTGTGGTGTGGCTATGGGTCGCTCTGGAATCCGCTGCACCAAACCCCGCCACCGGGCCGATAGCCAGCCGAGATCCTCGAAGGATGACAGGGTCAAGGACCGCGACAGCGGCCGGCGAAGCCGGCGGCCGCAGGCCGTCATCTCGACAAGCTCGATACATCGCCTTGACCCCGGGAGCCGACGAGAACACCCTCAACGAAAGGGTCGGCAGCGAACAGTCACCATGAAAAGCACAGCAACGCGACGCGCCGTACGTGTCGGAGATCACGTCCTCGCATCCGTCCTGAACGAGAACGCATTCTAGAATTGAGCGTGAGACCCGCGTACGCCACGCAACCACCTGGTGGAACGGATTCGGAGGGTTGCACGACCCCCTTTAGGCTTGCCTTAGTACATCCACGGAAGGTGAACTCCCTTATGCGTGACATCCGCGTTGCGATCGTCGGTGCTGGCCCGGCCGGCATCTACGCTGCCGACATCCTCACGAAGGAGCACCCTGGTGCGCGCGTCGACGTCATCGAGCGCCTGCCTGCTCCCTATGGTCTGGTTCGCTACGGCGTGGCTCCGGACCACCCGCGAATCAAGGAGATCATCAAGGCGCTGAAGCGCGTCCTGAACCAGGACAGCATTCGGTTCATCGGCAACGTCGACTTCGGCACCGACCTCAAGCTCGACGATCTGCGTCGCTTCTACGACGCCGTCATCTTCGCGACCGGCGCGATGGCCGACCGCGAGCTCGACATCCCGGGGATCGACCTGCCTCAGTCCTACGGTGCGGCCGACTTCGTCAGCTGGTACGCCGGACACCCCGACGTGGCGCGGGAATGGCCTCTCGAGGCGGAGGAGGTCGCCGTCCTCGGCGCCGGTAACGTCGCTCTCGATGTCGCCCGCATGCTGGCCAAGCCTGCCGACGAGCAGCTGGTCACCGAGGTCTCCGACAACGTCTACCAGGGCCTGAAGAACAACCCGGCCAAGACGATCCACGTCTTCGCCCGCCGCGGCCCGGCGCACATCAAGTTCAGCCCGATGGAGCTGCGCGAGCTCTCCCACTCTCCCTCTGTCGAGGTGGTCGTGAAGGAGGAGGGCTTCGAGATCGACGAGGCCGGCGAGAAGGCGATCCAGAGCCACAAGGCGACCAAGCTCGTGGCCGACATCCTCCTGAAGTACATGGATGCACCTGTCGGCGCGAAGCCCCACAAGATCGTCATCCACATGATGCAGAACCCCGTCGAGGTCGTCGGCGAGGACGGCCGCGTGGTCGCGCTGCGCAGCGAGAAGACCGAGTACAACGGCGACGGCACCGTCTCCGGCACCGGCGAGTTCACCGACACTCCGGTCCAGGCCGTCTACCGCGCCGTCGGCTACCTCTCCGAGGCGCTCCCCGACGTGCCCTTCGACAGCGAGAACGGCGTCATCCCCAACGCCGGCGGCCGGGTCCTCGACCTCAACGGCGACCACATCGACGGCACCTACGTCACCGGGTGGGTCAAGCGCGGACCGGTCGGCCTGATCGGCCACACCAAGTCCGACGCCAAGGAGACCATCGACTACCTCCTCCAGGACCTCGACAAGCTCACGCCGCCCGAGCACGGCACGACCGCGGCGGTCCTCGAGCACCTGTCCGGCAAGGGCGTCGAGTTCACCACCATCGAGGGCTGGGAGAAGCTCGACAACCACGAGCGCTCCCTGGGCGAGGCCCAGGGCCGCGAGCGGATCAAGGTCGTCCCCCGCGACGAGATGATCCAGATCTCCAACCACTGCCACTGACGCACGCCGTACGAAGCGGGCCGGTCATCCACACGGATGACCGGCCCGCTGGCATTTCCCACCAATGCCAGAAGATCGTCAACCAAAGGTTGACGGAACGCGTCCGTCAACCTACAGTTGACGCATGACGACTCCCCGCGATGCAGACCCTGCCCTCAAGGCCGTACGCCTCGACACCTTGATCGACTCGATCAAGAAGGCTCGGCCCGAGCCTCTGGACCAGCTGGCCGACGCGATGGTGGTCGGCGAGCACCTGGGTGAGGTGGCAGACCATCTGATCGGGCACTTCGTAGACCAGGCTCGCCGCTCCGGCGCATCCTGGACCGAGATCGGGACCCGGATGGGGGTGACGAAGCAGGCGGCGCAGAAGAAGTTCGTCCCCAAGGCCGGCGACAAGCCGCTCGACCCGAACGCCGGGTTCGCGAAGTTCACCCCGCGTGCCCGGACCGTGGTCGTCGCCGCCCAGGGGGAGGCACGGAAGGCCGCGAACGCGGAGACCGGCGTACCCCACCTCGTGCTCGGTCTCCTCGCCGAGCCGGAGGGCGTCGCGGGCCACGCGATCAGGGCCCAGGACGTGACCCTCGACGCGGTCCGCGCCGCGGCGACCGCTGCCATCCCGGAGCCCTACGGCGAGGTCGGGGAGATGATCCCGTTCACGGCCGATGCCAGGAAGGTCCTCGAGCTGACCTTCCGCGAGGCCCTGCGGCTCGAGCACTCCTACGTCGGCACCGAGCACATCCTGCTCGCCCTCCTCGAGCACGAGGCCGGCACCGGAATCCTCCACGAGGCCGGCGTCGACAAGGAAGCGACCGAGTCCAGCATCAACTCGATCCTCGCCGCGCTCGAGATCGGCGGCGCCTCGGACGACGCCGACACCTCGGAGTAGCTCACCATCACCTGGCGCCCTGGCGCGTACGGCCCACACCCCTGTGCCCGGACGCGCCAGGGACGACTGTGTGGACGGCTTGGCGCCTAGACCCCGCTGGGCGCGAGGACGATGTCGAACCGCACCTTCGACCAGGTGCCGTCGACGACGCGGCCGTCCGGCGTCGGCGTCCCGGCGGCCTGCCGCTCGAACCTCTTGATCAGCGACTCCTTGACCCCGAAGACGGTGTCCTTCCAGCCGATCGGATCGCCCTCGGGGAAGATGTGGGTGACCAGCGTTCGGCAGCCCTCGTGGGTGACCATGAAGTGCAGGTGCGAGGCGCGCAGCGGCGAGCGCCCGACCGCGGCCAGCATCTTGCCGACGGGGCCGTCGTCGGGGATCGGGTATGGCGTCGGCGTCAGCCCCCAGAACCGGTAGCCGCCCTCGGCGTCGGTGAACAGGTGCGCCCGGGCCGCCCTCGCGCCCGCATCGCGCTGGACGTCGTAGAGCCCGTCCTCGTCCGCCTCCCAGACCTCGATCTTCGCTCCGACCAGCGGTTTCCCGTCCGTTCCCGTGACCGTCCCGGTCACCCAGCACGGCTCGCCCGGAGCACCGAAGGCCATGTCTCCACCCGGCTCGATCGCCGGGGAGTTCTCCACGAAGAACGGCCCGAAGACCGTGGCCTCGGTCGCATCGGCGTACGCCTGGTTGTTGATGTTGATCGTCTGCATCGAGGCGCCGAGGGTGTCGGAGAGGAGGATGAACTCCTGGCGTACGTCGTCGGTGATGTGGCCGGCGGCAGTCAGGAACGCGATGGCCGCGCTCCACTCGTCCTCGGTGAGGCGTACGTCGCGGATGAAGGCGTGCAGGTGCCTCGTCAGCGAGACCATGACCTCCTTCAGGCGCGGGTCCTCGCAGGCGTCGAAGGACGCGACGACGGTGTCGACCAGGGTCTGCTCGACCGCCTGCTGCTCCGGCGATACGCCACGTACGTCGCTCATCAGCTCTCCTCTCCCGCCCACGCCGCGGTCAGCAGCGCGGTCAGGTTCTCCTCGGTGACCGGGGTCGGGTTGTTGTCCGGGATCGCGGCCATGATCGGCGCGACCGCCTTGGCGATGCCGTCCTCGGGCATGCCGTAGTCCGCGAGCGCCTTCGGCGCGGACAGTGTCGTACGCAGCGCCGCCAGCCCCGCCACCGCGCTCGGTGCCCCGAACGCGGACGCCATCCGTGCCTCCGCCTCGGGAGCGGACGGCGCGTTGAAGGCGAGCACGTGCGGGAGCACGACCGCGTGAGTCTGGGCGTGGGGCAGGTTGAACATCCCGCCGAGCACGTGGCAGATCTTGTGGTGCATCCCGGACCCGGCCGACGTGAACGAGACCGCCGCAAGGTAGGCGCCGTAGAGGGTCTGCTCGATCCCCTCGATGCTCTCCGAGTCGGACCTGACCAGCGGCAGGCCGGCGGCGAGCCCCCGGATCCCCTCGGCGGCGAACACCTGGTCGATGGGATCGACCCGCGGACCCCACATGGCATCGACGCAGTGCGCGAGCGCGTTCAGCCCGCTGGCGACGGTCATCTCCCCGGGCAGCGTGGTCAGCAGCGCGGCGTCGTAGACGACCGACCGCGGCAGCACGCGGGCATCGATGCCGGTCGTCTTCGTCTCGCCCGAGGTCAGGCCCCAGACGTTGGTCGCCTCGGATCCGGCGTAGGTCGTCGGGACCGCCACGATCGGAAGCCCCGTGGTGAGAGCGACGGCCTTGGCGAGCCCGGTGGTCGAGCCGCCGCCGACGCAGACCAGCGCATCGACGGCGGACTCGGCGGCGCACTCACGAGCCCGCTCGGCGACCTCGACCGGCACGTGCATCACGACCTCGTCGTGACGCAGCGCGACCGGGACATCGGCGGTCACCCGGGCGGCGAGCTCGGCCTCGCGCTCACCGGCGATGACCATCACCCGCCTGGCCTCGAGCTCGTCGATCTCCGCTGCCACCGCAGCGGGCGCCTCGCCGGCGGCGAAGCGGACCCGCTGCGGCAGCGACTCGTGCGTGAACTTCACGAGGGTGCCCCCGCCGCTCGAGTGGCCACCGCTGGTCGAGCCGCCGGAGCCGCTAGGCGGAGGCGTGTCGAGACCAACACGGTCCTCCGCGGCGCTCGATGGGACTGTGTTGGTCTCGACACGCTCGCTGGCGCGAGGGTCTGAACGAAGTGGCCCTCGACCAGCGGGAGCGGGATCATGCCGACCGACCGAGCAACGCTGCAACCGCCTCGCCCAGCGCGGCGGCAGGGTCCTCGGGAAGCGAAATGGAGCGCCAGGCGATGTGCTTGTCGGGGCGGACCAGGATGGCGCCCGACTCCTCGACCTCGCGGAGCTTGGCCCAGTCGAAGTAGAGGTCGGTGACCCGTCGGCCCGGCCCGATCACGACCGCCTGCAGCGGGATCCCGACCCGGGACCTCACCGCGGCAACCGCGTCCTCCCACGCCTCGCCGGCGACCCCGGTGATCAGCGTCCACTGCGTGTAGGGAGCGAGGTCGAGCATCGCGTGCTTCTCGACGTTGTCGCCGACCCAGGCGTGCGGGAGGTGAGCACCCGGCGAGGTCGACATCCGGTGATAGAGGTCCTCGTCGCCGGTCGGCGCGGGCCGGGTGCCGTCGGAGACGATCGCGTTGGACTCGTAGAACTGGCCGAGCTCGACTCCATGGGCGTTGAACTCGTAGTTCTTGCGCTCCATCGCGGTGACCAGCGCGGCGCGCTTGGCGGCACCCTCGGGGGTGTTGGCCTTGCGCTCCTCGATGGCCTTGGCCATCTCCTCGCCCTCGAGGCCGACGACACCGAGCGCCTCGAAGAGCTCGCCGAACTCGCGGGCGGACTGGTTGGCGCGGGTGACGATGCGCTTCGCGACCGGGGTGCGCTCGGTCGAGTAGGAGTCCAGGAGCGACGGCTCCGCGTAGCCCTGCAGGACCGCGGCGAGCTTCCAGGCCAGGTTGTAGGAGTCCTGGATCGAGGTGTTGGAGCCGAGGCCGTTCGACGGCGGGTGCCGGTGGATGGCGTCGCCCGCGCAGAAGACGCGGCCCTTCTGGGCGTGGGTCGCGTACATCTCGTTGACGCCCCACAGCGAGTAGCCGGTCACGTCCGGCTCCAGGTCGGGCATCCCGAGCAGGTCGCGGATGACCTTCACCGCGTACTCCTCGGTCAGCTCCGGCGGCGGCTGGTTGATGTCGTAGCCCCACACGATCAGCCACTCGTCCCAGGGGCGGACCATGCGGACCAGGCCGGTGCCGATGCCGCCGACGTTCGAGCCCGGCTGGATGACCCAGTAGAGGACCGAGGGGCGATGGTCGACGAGCTCGGAGAGGTCGGCCTTGAAGGTGATGTTCATCGACCCGGCGATGTCCATCGCGCCCTCGAGCGGGAGGTCGATGTCGGCGCCGACCTGAGTGCGGGCGCCGTCCGCGCCGATGAGGAACTTCGAGCGGATCTTGTACTCGTGGCCGGTCAGCCGGTCGCGGGCGATCGTGGTGACGCCCTCGTCGTCCTGGGTGTGGCTCAGGTACTCGGTGGAGAACCGCGTCTGGGTGCCGCGCTCGGTCGCGTTGCGGACCAGGATCGGCTCCAGGTACGTCTGCGGGATGTCGACGGTCAGGCACGGCGAGGCGAGCTGGTAGTCGGCCTCGCGGTCGGGGCGGGTGCCCCAGGTGCGGATCCGGCCGATCTCCTCGCCGGCGATGCTCGTGCAGAAGACGGTGTCACCGACCAGCTCGTGCGGCGTCGCGTCCGCGAGCACCTGCTCCTCGATGCCCAGGTCGCGGAAGATCTCCATCGCGCGCTGGTTGGTGATGTGCGCCCGCGGGGTGTTCGCGGTCCAGCGGTACTTCGTGATCATGATGTTGTCGACACCGAGCTCGCTCAGGAAGAGCGCGGCGGACGCGCCGGCCGGGCCGGATCCCACGACGAGGACGTCGGTGGTCACCACATCCTCGGTCTCGGGGACCTCGGTCTCTTGCTGACCGTCGTCGAAGACTGGCATTTCCTCACCTTTCCGAGACCGCGGTGGGGTGTGGGATCGCAGTCTCAGAGGCGAGTCTTACCGGCCCGCTCGGGCGGCATCAAAGGTAGGGGCGCTGGTTGGCGGAAAAGCGTACGCGACTAGCGCGCGAGCCACTCCTGAACGGCCGCGATCGTCGAGTCGGGCTTCCGGGCCCACTTGAAGTGGTCGATGCCGGGTTCGTCCAGGTGGACGCGCGCGACCTCGAGCCCGGGCAGCCGGCGGTGGATCTCGTCGACCGTCGCGCTCGGTGCCAACCAGTCACCGTCGATGGAGACGATCAGCGCGGGCTTCGCCAGGGCTCGCATCGCGGCGGTGACGTCGCGGGCCGGACGGCCGAAGCGGAGGCGGCCGGTGCGGGCGTACCTGGCCCATTCCTTCATCAGGGTCCGGGCCTCGCGGCCGGCGAACTTGAGCTGCTTGCCGGGGAAGTGGCCGACGACCCGCCCGACCAGGCCCATCGCCTGGCTGGCGACCAGGAAGCCCGGGCCGTAGTTGCGCCAGTAGGGCGTCTGCGAGGCGACGTAGACCAGGCCGGCGACCCGGTCGGGGTGCAGCGCTGCGTAGGCGCTGGCGGCCTGGCCGCCGAGGCTGTGCCCGAGGACGTACGTCGCGCCGGCCGAGGCCGGGATCAACTCGCCAAGGCGGTCGACGGCGGCCGCGATGTCGTCGACCAGGTCGGCGTAGCCGAAGTCGTAGGACCAGCCGGCGACCCGTCCGCCGACCTCCTCGTGGCCACGCTGCTCCATCCGGCCGGCGTTGATCCCCGCCTCCGCGAGGGCCACGATCAGCTTGTCGTAGTAGCCCGCCGGCATGCCCATCGCGGGCACGACCAGCAGGGTCGGCGCGCCCGGATCCGACGCGCGCGCCACGGTCAGTGTGAAACTGGTGCCCTCGGTGCGCTCGATCGCGTACGTCTCGGTGGTCGCAGCACGGGCGCAGGACTCAGTCATGGCATCATGTTACCTACCAGTAGCAGCGTACGCTCTCCCGCGGCTGCTGTTGACCGAGGAGGAACGACGTGTCGGTGCTACCGCCGATTCCGCCGGACTGGGACAGGCTGGCTCGCCCTCCGCGCGAGACCCTCTGGATGGCGGTCGAGAATCACGGCGTCGACCACGACCGGTTTCGCGGCACTCTGGCCCACACGGTCGAACCGCTCGGCGCCGAGATCGGGTTGCGCCAGTGGGTGCACCAGACCGAAGAGCTGATCAGTGCCGCGCTCCGCGGCTACCTGCTCATCGACCTGGAGCGCCTGGGAGTCGCCGGTCAGCCCGGCGGTCGACGGCTCGCCCACCACACGGGGCCCAACGACGAGGCGTTGGTGCTGGAGCAGTGGTTCGTGATCGTCGAGTACGTCGACGGATCGGCCGGGCACACGCTGACCGCGACGCTGGCCACCGATCGCTACGACACGCTCGCTGACATCGTCGCCACGACGGCGCAGAGCTGGGACCCGGCGGAGGTGGCCGCCGGTGCAGGTTGAGTTCCGTCCCACCGGAGGCACCGCGCTGCAGCTCGACTACGAGATCTTCAACCACCTCCTCCGGCCAGGCACCGACCCTGCGGCGGTCAGGTCCGCCCTCGGCTCGGTCCCGCCTGGCCTCACCGACCTGCTCGACGCGCTGCGCAGCCCCGACCTGACGGTCACGGTCGACGTAGCAACGGCGCCGACCAGGCGCCGCCACCGGTTCGCGTATGACGCGGGCTCGGGGGCCGCGCTGATCGCGGTGAGCGACAGCACTCTGCGCCTGGTCCCGGCATCTCGGGCCTTCGCCGCATCAGGCCTTGCCCAGGCGGTCAGCCTGAGGCCTTTTCCCGGCGGGCACATGGGACCGCCGGAGCCGGCGGACGACCAGATCGTCACCGACCTCGTCGCCCAGGACCAGGCCCGACGGTCGAACGCTCTCGCCCAGCTGCGCTCAGACCTGGCCTGGCGCATCCGGGCGGCCGGGGACCGACAGCTCGACCTCACCGCCGTGGTACGCCGCGACGCGCTGCTCACCTCGGCCGGCGACGGGCCCGGGCTCATGCCGACCACCAGCACCGCCGTGTTCCGACAGCTCACCCGCTTGACCAGCAGGCCGAGCGAATCGCGGAGTCTCAGCGGCGCGACTGGCTCTCCGGCCTGATGCCGTTGGCGCGGTCCTGGAGGAGTTCCGGGATGGCGGCGACCCTGCCCGGCCGCTCGTCGTCGCGAGCCATCGCCAGGCCGTTGAGGATCACGTACATCCCGAAAGGGTCATCGACCAGCACCGCGGGAACATCCAGCTGAGGGTGCGCCAACCGCCTCCTGAAAAGAATCCCGCGCTTCGTGTGCACGTAGGACGCTGCTCCGTCACGGCCAAGGACCCGGATCACTGGTGTCGATGCGTCAATGCGGGTCTGACTCACTTCGAGCACGTCGTGCCAGGCGATCTCAACATCCTGAACTGGACCACGCCACTGCACTCCGGTGGAGTCGAGACGCAGAGCAGGCCGCCGCATGATGCCTCTGACCATGTCAGGGACGACCAGGAGCACCAGCATGAGGACCGCCGGCACCTGCCGTCGGCTGCGCAGCGAGAGGGTGACGGCAGAGCCGTCGTGGATGACGTACGTATCCGGGCGCCGCGCTCGCGGAAACCAGACCACCGCGGCAGCGACCACAGACATCAGCGAGATGGCGCCGAACAGCCCCATCGCGACGCGCTCAGGAAGACTCCCCGGCAGCAATAACGCCGTCGCAAGCGGGGCGGCACCGATGAGCCCTGTGAGAGTCATGGCGCCAACCTTGAGCACAGCAGTCAGCCCATCAGAAAATCGCGTCGTCAATGTCTCCCGCCGCATCCCGCAAGCCCGATGGTAGACGTAGTGGCGGCACCATGAGTCGAGTTTTCCACAGCCGACCCCCCTTGTGGACAAACCTGTGGATAACTTTCTAGGCCGATGAATGAACGGTGTGACCGACCGGGAATATCTCGTAGCGACCCCGCGCCGCCAGCCCCCACAACCCGCGCGGCGCCAGCAGCACGACGGCGATCGCGACCGCTCCGAGCGCGACGAGGTACCAGGTGCCGTAGGAGTCCAGCAGCTGCTGCAGCGCGAAGAAGATCACCGCGCCCAGGATCGGGCCCTCGATCGTCCCCAGGCCGCCGATGACGACGATGAAGATCATGAAGGCGGTGTACTGGACCGAGAACATCGAGTCCGGCGAAACCCGCAGGCCGTTGACCGCGATCAGTGCCCCGGCCAGACCGGCGCCACCGGAAGCCGCGACGTAGACGATCCGCTGCGAGCGCCGCACCGCGACCCCGAGCGACGCCGCCGCCACCGAGTCGTCACGGATCGCGGTCAGGCCGAGCCCGACGCGCGAGCGCATCAGGACGTACGTCGCGAGCACGACGAGCACGGCCAGCACGAGCGCCAGGTAGTAGACGGTCGCGATCCGGGTCACCCGGTCGACGCCCTGGAAGGCAGTGAGCGAGAGGCCGGAGCCGCCACCGAAGCCCGGGAGCTCCTGGGTGACCAGCTTGAAGACCTCTGCCACTACCCAGGTGCCGATCGCGAAGTAGCCTCCGACCAGCCGGAACAGCAGGAACGAGGTGGGGATGGCCAGGGCGGCGCAGACCACGCCGGCCGCCACGACGGCAACCGGGATCGGCAGCCCGACGACGTCGGCGAGCTTGATCACGCCGTAGCCGCCGGCGCCGATGAACGCCTGTTGCCCGATCGAGACGAGCCCGCCGTAGCCGGCCATCAGGTTCCAGGTCGTGCCCAGGATGATCAGCGCGAAGAGGGTGACCAGGTTGGTCACGTCGCCCGGGCTGAACACGAACCACGGCGCCGCGGCCAGGAAGACCACGATCGCGGCGAGGACGCCGCCACCCGCGAGCGAGGGCCAGCCGCCGCGTACGACCTTCAGGTCTTGTCTGGCGAGGGTTGTCGTTGAGCTCATGCGACGACCGCCTTCGGGAGCAGGCCCTGGGGCCGGAACAGGAGCACGACCAGGAAGACCAGGTGACCAGCGAGGACGCCGTAGGCCGGGTCGATCTGGGCGCCGACGGTCTGCGCGACGCCGAGCACGAGGCCGCCGAGGAGCGTGCCCCACAGCGACCCGAGACCACCGATGATGACCGCCTCGAAGGCGAAGATGAGAACGAGATCCCCGTACGTCGGGCTGAACTGTGTCGACATGCCGAGGAAGACACCGGCCAGGGCGACGGTGCCGATCGCGATCGCGGTGGCCAGGGCGTACATGTGCTTCTCGTCGATCCCCATGAGCGTGGCCGCCTCCGGGTCGTCCTTGGTCGCGCGCATCGCGCGGCCGATGCGGGTGTGCGAGAGGTAGAGCTGCAGGCCGACGATGACGCCGACCGCCACGACGAGCGTGAGCAGCGAGAAGACACCGAGCCGCAGGCCGCCGAGGTCGACCGCCGAGGTCGACAGGGTGCCGATCGAGATCTTGCGGGAGTCGGCGGTGAAGACCTCCTGGAGGAGGTTGGCGCCGATGACGGCCAGGCCGAAGGAGACCAGCAGCGGCGACAGCTCGCCGTGGCGCAGCGCAGGGTTGAACAGGCCGCGCTGGATCGCGTAGCCGACCGCGGCGAGCACCGGGATCACGACGAGGAGCGTCAGGAACGACGGCATCCCGGTCTGCTGGACGAGCCAGAGCGCGAGGTAGGCCGAGGCGACCGCGAGGACGCCGTGGGCGAGGTTGACGATCCGCATCACGCCGAAGATGAGGCTCAGTCCGCAGGCGAGGAGCGCGTACTGGCCGCCGAGGAGGAGGCCCTGGAGGACCGCGTTGATCCAGTCCATCAGCCCACCTCCTGCTCGTCGACCCCGAAGTACGCCGCTTGGACCTGCTCACGGGTGACGTCGGCCTTGGCGCCTTCGAGGACCGTGCGGCCCTCGAGCAGGCACTGCACCCGGTCGGCGACCGTCAGCGCCTGGGTGAGGTCCTGCTCGACCACGAGCACCGTCGTGCCCTTTCCGGTGATCGTCGGCAGCGCCTTGTAGATGTCGGCGATCACCACCGGGGCGAGCCCCAGGGAGACTTCGTCGAGGAGGAGCAGCCTCGGGTTGGACATCAGCGCCCGGCCGATCGCGGTGGCCTGCTGCTCGCCGCCGGACAGGTGCGCTCCCTTGCGCGAGCGCTTCTCGGCGAGCAGCGGGAACGCGTCGTAGACGGTCGTGAGGTTCCAGGGACCGGGGCGGCGTCCGTACGCACCGACCTTGAGGTTCTCCTCGACGGTGAGCGAGCCGAAGATCCGCCGCCCTTCCGGCGTCAGCGCGATGCCCTCGCGGACCCGCCGGTGGGCGGAGGTGTGAGAGACGTTGTGGCCGCTGAAACGGATCTGCCCCGCTCTCGGGCGGAGCAGGCCGGCGATCGTCTTCAGGAGGGTCGACTTGCCGGCGCCGTTGGCACCGATCACCGCCAAGGTCTCGCCTTCGGCGACGGTCAGGGTGATGCCGTGCAGGGCGCGGAAGTCGCCGTAGGCGACGTCGATCGCGTCGACCTCGAGCAGGTTGGTCATCGGCCTTCCTCGAATGCTGACCGAGGTAACTCGGTGAAGGGGTGCCTATTTCGCGGAACTCCGCGAGGGGAGTGGCCCCCGACCGAGGTAACTCGGTGAGCGTTCGCCGGGTCGCCCTGGGATGTCGACCGAGGTACCTCGCCGAACTCGCACTTTCTTCGCGGAACTCCACAAAGGGAGTGCGCGCCGACCGAGTTATCTCGGTGAGCATTCGCCGGGCTCACTCGCCCTCCAGGTCGGGGGAGCCGAGATACACGGCGGCGACGGCGTCCGAGGCCATCACCTCACGCGGGTCGCCGGTGGCGACGACGTCGCCCTGGGCCAGACACATCAACCGGTCCACGACCTGCAACAACGCGTGCACGATGTGCTCGATCCAGACGACGCCGGTGCCGCCGTCACGGATCGCCGAGATGGTCTCGATCAGCGCGGGCAGCTCGTGCTCGGTGAGGCCGCCGGCGATCTCGTCGAGGAGCAGCAGCCGGGGCTGGGTGGCCAGCGCGCGGGCGAGCTCGAGCCGCTTGCGGTCGAGCAGCCGCAGCGAGCTGGCCGGCGTGTTGGCCAGGTGGGTCAGATCGGCGGTCTCGAGCGCCTGCCAGGCCTGCTCGCCGGCCGCCTTCCGGCGCGCGCCCGCGCCGAAGGTCGAGCCGACGAGCACGTTCTCGAAGACGGTGAGCCCCTCGAAGGGGCGGGGGATCTGGAACGTACGCCCGATCCCCAGAGCCGTACGCCGGGCGGCCGGCACCCGGGTGACGTCGGCGCCGTCGAACCGGATGGTCCCGGCGTCGACCGGCTGGGCACCGGTCACCAGGTTCAGCAGCGTGGACTTGCCGGCGCCGTTGGGGCCGACGATGCCGAGCGCCTCACCGGGGGCCACGTGGAAGGAGACCGAGCGGGCGGTGACGACCTGGCCGAACGCCTTGGCCAGGCCTTCGGCCTCCAGCAGCGCGCCGCGGGGCGCGCTGCCGGAGGCCTCGACCGATGGCTCTCCCGAGGGTGGGGAAGAGGTCACTTGAGCGCCTCGGGCTCGCCCCCGAGAGGTACGTCGGGAGCCAGCGAGTTCTGCACGACGACCAGCTCGAACGGGTGCTCCCCGCCCTCGACCTGGCGCCACTGACCACCGGCGAGGGAGGTCTTGGCGACGTACGGCGGGACGTTCTCGTCCTTGCCCCAGGCGACGTCACCGACGACCGTGGAGACCTCGAGGCCGGCCAGCGCCTCGGTGATCGCGTCGGCATCGGTCGAGCCCGCCTCGGTCACCGCAGCGGTCGCGACCTCGAAGAGCGCGTGCGCGAAGCCCAGCGGCTGGGTCCACTGCTTGCCGGTCTTCTCCTCGTACGCCTCAGCGAGCTCCTGAGCGGACTCGCCGGTCAGCGAGGACTCGTAGGGAGCGGTCGGGGTCCACCAGACCTCGGTGGAGAGGTTGTGGGCGATCGGGCCCAGCGCCTCGACGCTGCTCGGGAAGAGCAGCGCCTTGCCGATGGTCGCGACCTTCGGGTTGTAGCCCTGCTGCTTCGCCTGCTGCCAGAACGTGGTGAAGTCCGGCGGGATCGGGACGCCGACCAGGACGTCGTGGCCCTTGTAGGCACTGATCTGGGCCGAGAAGTCCTTGGTGCCGTTGGGGTAGTTGCCCGGGTTGTCGATCTTGACGCCCGACGCCTCGGTGAGCGCCGGGAAGTTGGCACCCCAGGCCTCGCCGTCGGGGTCCTTCGGGAACAGGCCGCCGGCCTTCTTGTTGTTGGGCACCTTGCCCCAGATGTCGGCGTAGACCGTCGAGACGTCCTCGAGGCCCCAGAAGAAGTGGTAGCTGTACTTCAGCTCGGCCGGCTTGTCGCCGCTGCGGATCGCGAACGGCTGCCACGGGGCGACCGTGGTGATGCACGGGATCGAGTTGGCCTCGCACTGCTCCGAGACCGGGTTGACGATGTCGGGCGTCGAGGAGGCGACGATGATGTCGGCGCCGTCCTTGTTGATCAGGTCACCGGCCACCGCCCCGGCCTTCGTCGTGTCGCTCTGCGCGTCACGCACCACGATCTCGACATCCAGTTCCTTGTCCCCGGCCTTGACCGGGTTGTCCTTGAAGTAGGTCTCCAGCTCATCGACGACGAAGCTGTTCGCCTCGCCGAACGGAGCCGAGGAGCCGGTCTCGGTCGAGACGAACCCGATGGTGAGCGTGTCCTCGCCGCCACCGCCTTCGTCGTCGATGCCGCCCGACCCGCATGCGGTCAGGGTCAGCGCCATCGCTGCGACACCGGCGGCGGCCATGCTCAGGCCGCGTCCGGTGGTGAGTCCGTTGGGCACGTACGTCTCCTTAGAGAGTGGGGTGTTGAGGAGTGTCGTCCGTCAGCGCCGCCTGCAGGTGGGACGCAGGGGCAGTTGGCGGAAAACGGCATGGAAGACCTATCGGACTTTTGGTGGACTTGTCACCCTTTCGCGCCGAGAAGTCACTCACGTCGGTCGAGAAGTCACTCGCGTCGGCCGAGTTGGCACTCGAATGCCCACTCGGCCGACGGGAGTGACGCTTCGGCCGACGGGGGTGACGTCTCGGCTGGACGGGTCAGGGGTGGGCGGCGCGGCGTACGTCTCCGGCGGCGACGCCGAAGCGCTTGCGGAAGGCTTGGGAGAAGTACGAGGCGGAGGTGAAGCCGCACTTCTCGGCGACGTCGACGGTGCGGGTGCTCGGGTCCGAGCCGGTGGCGAGCATCGCGTAGGCGAGCTCGAGGCGGCGGGCGAGGATGTGGCGCGGGACGCTGGTGCCGGTGTCGGCGAAGAGCCGGGACAGATGGCGTTCGGAGATGCCGGCGCCCGCGGCGACGGCCGGGGCGGAGAGACCGGGATCGGCGAGATGGTCCTCGATGAACGTCTTCGCCGCGGCCCGATGGGCGGTGGCCAGCGATACCTTTCCGGCGGTCGCGATCACGGAGATCAGGTCGAGCACGGCATTCTCGTCGGCGGGCATCGGGTCGTTGACCCGGAGCGCTCGGCCGACCATCTGGACCAGGGCTCGGCCGTGCGGGTCCTGGTCCCGGCCTGCGTCGAGGACGAGCGGCGCCGGCATCGACGCCATGCCGGTGCGGGCCGTGAAGGCCGACACCGGGACCTTGATCGCGAGCTCCTCGAGCCCGTGTCCGAAACCGCGCAGGAACGGCGCGTCCACGTCGCAGACGATCAGCTGCCCGGGCCGGATGACCTTCCGGCGACCGGCGTACTCCAGGATGGCCTCGCCACGGAGGCTGGCGTAGACGGCGATCGATCGGGCCGGCATCTCCTTGACGAGACTGGCCGGCCGCTCGACGACGTGGCGGGTGGCCCGGACCCGCGCCAGATGGATCTCGTCGAGCTGCAGGTTGACCTCCTGCGCATCGAACCCGTGGCCGTCGATCGGCCGGCAGGAGAGCGCGACCAACGCGCTGGCGTTGTGGCGTTCCCACGCCTCGATCTGGACGTCCGCGCTCAACCGGGTGGTGTCGAAGACCGCCGGACGACGAACTCTCGCGACGAGGGGAGCTGAGGCGTCTCCGACTGACGGCACGGACCGACTCTATTGCGTACGGAGAAACTCGGCGACGACTTAGGGAAGACTTACCTTTCTGGAATCGTTCAAGAAAAGGTGACACAGTTGAGATCAGTAGCAGAGACCAACACAACCCAGGGGGATCAGCCGAACATGACCACCAAGACCGACACCAGCAGCGCCACCCACACCTCGCACCCGGCGTTCGTGCCGAGCCCGGCGTTCGCGACCCAGATGCAGCGCCTGCTCGTCGATCTGACCGAGCTCAGCCTTCAGGGCAAGCAGCTGCACTGGAACGTCGTGGGCAAGAACTTCCGCGACATGCACCTCGTCCTCGACGAGGTCGTCGACGCCGCCCGTGACTTCACCGACGAGGTCGCCGAGCGGATGCGCGCGCTCTACATCCTCCCCGACGGCCGCACCGGCACCGTCTCCGAGGACACGACTCTCGCGCCGCTCCCGGCGACCGAGGTCGACACCGCGACCGCCGCCGACCTCGCCGCCGCCGCGCTCTACGCCACCTCGAAGACGGCGCGTGAGATCCACGACGACATCGACTCCGAGGACCCGACCACCGCCGACCTGCTTCACGCGATCATCACCCGGATCGAGCAGCTGGCCTGGTTCATCGACTCCGAGAACCGTGTCGCCAACCAGTCCAAGCCGGCTCAGCTCACTGTCTGAGACCTCCTCACTCACGAGGCGCCCCGCTGCTCGCGGGGCGCCTCGTTGTGTATCGCCGAGTCGGCTCGTTCTGACCACACAACCCGCCGAGTCGGCTCGTTCTAACGCGCCGACTCGGCGCGAAAACCGGTCAGAACGAGCCGGCTCGACACAGATTCTGGTCAGGACGCGCCGACTCGGCGCGAAGACCCTTACCTGCGCAGCAGGGTTCGTAGGTTCTGAGTCGGGTCGGCGAGATCAGCAGGACGTACGTCGACACCTCGGTCGATCAGGCGACGGGCTGTCTTGGCGGCAGCCGGGTCGTCGACCGCGACCGCGCCGATGACCTGCTCACCGCGGAGCGTGAACACCGAGAAGGGCGGCTCGCCGAGGGTTCCGCGTACGACTGTCTGATGCTCAGCATCAGGCGACCGCATCTCGCCGACCCCCTCGACATGGAGGCCGTAGCGGTCCGACCACCACCAGGGCGCGGTGACGGGAGGCGGCTCGGTCTCGAGGATCGTCGCCGTCGCCCGGGCACCGTCCAACTGGGCGGCCTCCCAGTGCTCGGCGCGGTGGTGGTCGCGGAGACGGGCGCAGTCTCCGACCGCGAGCACCGACGGGTGGCTGGTCACCTGACCAGCGTCGACCAGGATGCCGCGCGAGGTCTCCAGGCCCGCGGCCTCGGCGAGCCCGGTCTCGGGGACCAGGCCGACGGCCAGGAGCACGGCGTCGAACTCACGCGAGTCCGGCTCACCCTTCAGTTGCACCGCGACGCCGGTCGACGTCTCCAGCACCGTCTCGACCGTGGTGGTCAACGCCTCCACCCCATGTGCGGCGTGCAGGCCGTGCAGCCACCTGGCCGCCTCGATCCCGACCGCAGCGGCGAGAGGCGGCGAGAGCGGGTCGACCAGCACGACCTCGGCCCCCAGACCACGCGCGGTCGAGGCCACCTCCGCGCCGATCAGTCCCGCCCCGACGATCAGCAGGCGAGCCCCGGGCACCAGCTGCGTACGCAGCCGGTCGGCGTCAGCGACCTCCCGCAGCACATGGATCGGCGATCGGTCAGGTACGACGGGGCGATTTTGTCCATTACTCACCGGTAGACCGACCGAAACGTCCCGTCGTACCTGAGCGACGGCTGGCAGCACGGCCCGGCCCCCCGTGGCGAGCACGATCTTGTCGGCAGTAAGCACCCGTCCGTCGGCGAGCTCGACCTCGCCGGCGGCCGGGCGGATCGCGACCGCGGCGGCTCCCCCGACCAGCGAGATCTCCTGGTCGGCGTACCACTGCTTCGGCTGCAGCACGATCGACTCGAGGTCGCGGCCACCGGCGAGATACTCCTTGGACAGCGGCGGGCGGTCGTAGGGGAGCGCGTCGGCGGAGATGAGCGTCAGCTCACCGGCGTACCCGTTCTTCCGGAGCTCCGCGACCGTCGACACACCGGCGATCCCACCACCGACGACGAGAACGGAGGAGACGGTCAAGGCCGCTCGCCCGGATACAGGTAGACCTCGCCGTCACGCACCTCGACGCGGTGCGGCACGGTGTCCCGGATGGCCGGGAGCCCGTCGACCTTGCCGGTCTTGAGGTTGAACCGAGAGGAGTGCAGGGGGCACTCGACGTCGCCTTCCTCGACCCAGCCCTCGGCCAGCGATGCGGTCTCGTGGGTGCAGGTGTCGTTGAGGGCCCAGCAGGTGCCGTCGTCGTCGCGCAGGATCGCGATGTCGTCCTCGGTCCCGGTGACGTCGGAGGAGATGGCGATCCCCTCACCCTCCGGGATGTCGTCGAGGGAGGCGACGCGGATGCCTGTGCTGTTTCCGTCGTTTCCACTATTTCCGGTCATGACTCCATCTTCTAACGAGCCGGCCACCTCCGAAGAGGTGGCCGGCTCGTTTCGTGCGTCAGGACCGGATCAGTCCGGGCAGGTGTCGCGGTAGTCGGACAGGTAGTACGAGGTCGGCGCCGGGCACAGGAACTGCGAGTAGCGGGTGTCGTCGTCGACGTACCTCTTCAGCCAGGTGACAAACAGGCGCCCTTGCCAGTCGTCATCGGTGGCAGCAATCATGTGCCCGGCGTTGTTGATCTCGCCGTACGCCTTCTCCGGGGCCCCGGTGGCCGAGTTGTAGAAGGGGATGGAGTGCGAGCTGACCGACGCGATGGAGTCGTTCTCCGCGCCGATGATCATCGTCGGGATCCGGATGCCGGGCCAGGTCTTGTCGGTGTGCCAGGGCTGCAGCGCGACCGCGGCCTTGATCGATGAGTCCTGGTTGGCAGCGGCGAGCGTGCCACCGCCGCCCATGGAGTGGCCCGAGACCGCGATCCGGGACTCGTCCAGACGCGAGGCGACCGCGGAGGAGGCGCTGCTCTTCAGGTAGCTGACCGCAGCCAGGATCTGCGACCCACGGCTGTCGGGCTGGTCGTAGCGGGAGTTCGTGTCGATGGCGAAGACCACGAACCCGTGGGAGGCCACCCGGCGCGCGACGGCGGAGTAGGAGGACGAGGAGGCCGTGTATCCGGGGGCGAGCACGACACCGCCGTACGTCCCCTGGGTGGTGGAGGTGGGGTAGTAGATCGTCCCGCCACCGAACCCGGACACCCATGAAGAGACCGAGGTGGTGGAGAGGGAGAACGTGCCGTTGTCCAGAACGCTGGCCGAGGTCGGGTTCGGTCCGCGCTCGTAGGGGCTCGCCGCGTCGGATGGCGCGACCAGTCCGAAGAGGGGGAGAGTGACTGCCGCGGCGACCGCGGCGATTCGGAGTGAAAGTGATCTGAGCACCGAGCATGCTCCTTCGTCCGTCCGTCCCCGGGCTGTCCGGGGTTCCGGTTGCTACTCGAAGGTAGGGGCGCGGCCGGGCATCGGGCACCGGCACGGAGGCAGAACCTCATTGGGCGGATGTCACAAAACAGAAACACCGCGGCAATCAGAAACACGGCGTACGCAGGTCCGCATCGTCCTCGACCCTGACGGCAGCCGGGCGATCTCAGGGGAAAGCCCGATGCCATACGTACCGCCGCTACCTATTGTCGGGGTGTGACCACGACAGAGACCCCCACCGCTCGCCCATCACGCGAGCGTCGACCACACATCAGCCTCTTCTGCTTCCGGGCTGTGGCTGTCGTGGTTGCGCTCTTCGCGATCGGGCAACCGATCTTCATCGGCTCCTACTTCTCCGGAACGTTCGAGGCATTGGGCCTCCATTCCGCCGGCGCGGCGGCGCTGCAGCTCTTCGGCCTGCTGCTTCCCATCGCCGCGGTCGCCGTCGTCGCGATGCACGGGCGCTGGTGGTTCCTCGTCTGGTCGGTCACGCTCTTCCTCCTCATTCACACCCAGGCGGCCCTCGGCTACGCCCGAGCCCTCGACCTCCACGTCCCGATCGGAGTGCTCACCGTCGGTGTGGCCGTCGCCCTGGCCATCGCCTCCCTGCGCCGCGGCGCCGGCAGCCCGCGGGAGGCCCGGCGATGAGACTCGGACGACGCACCCTCCTGGGCGCGGGACTGGCCGCGCCGCTCGTTGGATCGCTGGCCGCCTGCGGCGAGGCTCCCGAGCAGACCGGGCGGATGCTGCGCAGCGCGGCGAGACTGCCCGAGGCGTACGCGACACCGTTGCCGCTGCCGCCGGTCAAGCGACCCTCCGGCGATCTCATCGAGATCGCGCAGCGCCCCGCGACGGTGGAGATCCTGCCCGGGCTGAGGACCGAGATGATGACGTACGACGGGGTCTTCCCCGGCCCTACGCTGGAGACCCGCCGGGGCCAGGCCGTGACCGTACGCCACACCAACTCCCTCACGCTGCCGACCGCAACACATCTTCATGGCGGGCACACGCCCGCGGACAGCGACGGCTGGCCGACCGACCTGCTGCTGCCGCCCGGGTTCGAGCCGCCTGCGGCCGAGAAGCCCGGTGCCGATCACTCCGGGCACGACGGCGGGCACGACGCCGGACACGCCGGACATGGCGGCGGCCCCGAAGCCATGCACGACCCGGGAGCTCAGGTCACAACCGGAAAACGGGACTACCGCTATCCGCTCGAGCAACCGGCCGCGACGCTCTGGTACCACGACCACCGGATGGACTTCACCGCCCCGCAGGTGTGGCGTGGGCTGGCCGGATTCCACATCATCCGCGACGACGAGGAGGACGCGCTCTCACTGCCTCGGGGAGAGCGGGAGATCCCGCTGATGATCGCCGATCGCGCCTTCGACGAGGACGGCGCGCTGCGCTATCCCGCGCTCGACCCGGAGCTGCTCGGCCAACCCGGTGTCGAGGACCGCTACATGGCCGGTGTGCTCGGCGACGTCATCCTCGTCAACGGCGCCCCCTGGCCGGAGGCGGAGGTCGACGCGGCGCAATACCGGCTGCGCCTGCTCAACGCCTCCAACGCCCGCCGCTATGCGCTGCGTCTGCGAACCGCCGACGGGAAGCCGGTGGCGTTCACCCAGATCGGCTCCGATGGTGGGTTGCTGGCCCGCCCGGTCGAGCACGACGTGGTCACGATGGCCTCCGGCGAACGGTTCGACGTCGTCGTCGACTTCCGTTCGCTGGCGCCCGGGACGACCGTCGAGCTGCGCAACGACCTCGGCACCGGCCGGACCGCACAGGTGATGAGGTTCCGCATCGCCCGCCGGGCGCCCGACGACGTCCGGCTGGCCGATCGGCTGGCCGATCGACTGGCCGATCGACTGGCCGATCGACTGGCCGAGAGGCTCGCGGACGTACCCGAGCCCGAGAAGCCCGAGGGCGCGGTCGTCCGCAAGTGGCACTTCCGCCGCGAGGCCGTGCACGGCCGCATGGGCTGGGGGATCAACGGCAAGCCGTTCGACCCTGCCGTGCCGCAGGCCCAGGTGCCACTGGACAACACCGAGATCTGGGAGTTCTTCACCGACGCCCACCACCCCGTCCACGTCCACCTCTCGCCCTTCCAGGTCCTCCGCCGCGGCAACCGCGGCCCGGGACCGATGGACCACGGCTGGAAGGACACCGTCGACGTACGTCCCTACGAGGCCGTCCGGGTCAGGGTGAGGTTCGAGAAGTACGCCGGTCGGTTCCTCATCCACTGCCACAACCTGGAGCACGAGGACATGGCGATGATGGCCGGCTTCGAGACGATCTGAGGTCGAGGGTTCAGCTCGCGTCGAGCCGCTTCTCCATGTCGTCGAGCATCGCCTCGACCTTCCGGTAGGTGTGTGAGCCGTAGGCGCCGATGCCCCGCTCGGCAGCGAGCGCGTCGCGCATGGCGTCCAAGTAGCGCACCTGCAGGATCACCGTCTGTTCCATCACGTCGGGCCTGATGGTGGGTGCCTCGCGGACGCCCGCGAGCACCCGCGGGAGGATCCGGTCCTTCAGCTTCGTCACCAGCTGCGGGTCGATGGGCTCGCCGTCGATGGTCTGCGACTCCAACGGTCCGAGGTTGTCGATCGCATCCTCGCCGACCTGACGCAGCAGCGCCCGGACCGCGTCGCGACGATCCGCCGACGACTCGCCCGGGAAACGCATCCGGCGGATCACCGCCGGAAGCGTGAGACCGAAGAGCACGAGCGTGATGAGTGCGACCAGGAACGCGGCGAGCACCACGGTCGCGCGCTGGGAGGTGCCGACCGGGATGGTGTGGGCGGCGGCGACTGTGACCACACCACGCATCCCGGCCCAGCCGATCGTCACGAAGCCGCGGGTCGTGATCGGCTCGCGCTCCTCGAAGTCGATGTCCGCACGGCCCCGCGCCAGCCGTCGGCGCGCCGAGGTGATCCGGGAGTCCTCCCGGTCGTCGGCAGGGGTCAGCGAATCGAGCTTCTCCTCGAACTCGTCCAGGCGGGCGCGTACCTGGTCCGGATTCTGCTGCCGATCCCGGAACACCGGCCCGGCGAGCCCGATGAACCGCAGCAGGACCAGCATGACGAAGACGACGAGGACGAGGCCGGCCAGCTCGCTCGGAGTGGTCTCGCCCCGGGCGGCGTCGACGAGCGCGGGCAGCTGATAGCCCATCGCCAGGAAGACGCCGCTCTCGAGGATGAAGTTGAACGTCGTCCAGGTGGTGGCCTGGGTCTGCCGGTCGCGCGCGCTGAACCGGCGGCTGCCGAGCGCGCCCGTCACCAGACCGGCGACGACGACGGCGAGCACCCCGGACGCGTTCAGCTCCTCGGCCGGGAAGTAGGCGATGAACGGCACCGCGAAGGAGATCGTGGTGTTGAGCACCGGATCGTCCAGGCGCTGGCGGAGCAGCACCGTGAGCCAGCCGACGAGACCGCCGATCACGAGCGCACCGAGCACCGCCCACCCGAACTCCAGGGCCGTACGCCCCAGCGAGAACGAGCTGGTCGCGGCGATCCCGGCGACGGCCGTCCGGAGGACGACGAGCGCGGAGGCGTCGTTGACCAGGCTCTCGCCCTCCAGCACCGTCATCACCCGCGGCGGCAGCCCGACCCGGCGCCCGATCGCCGTCGCCGCCACCGCGTCGGTGGGACTGACGACCGCACCGAGCGCGACCGCGAGCGGGAACGAGATCGCCGGGAACAGCAAGTGGACGACCGCACCGATCACCACCGCGGAGACGATCACCATCACGACCGAGAGCCAGCTGATCAGCCGGAGGTTCCGCCGGAAGTCGATCACCGGCAGGTTGACCGCGGAGGAGTAGAGCAACGGCGGCAGTACGCCGGCCAGGATCCATTCCGGATCGAGCTCGATCTCCGGCGCCCCCGGCAGGTAGCTCGCCCCGATCCCGAGCCCGACGAGCAGCAGCGGCGCCGCAACCCCCGTACGCCGCGAGAAGACCGAGGCGGCGATCATGATCGCCAGCGCCGCCCCGCCGATCAGCAACACCTGATGCTCCACGTTCGGGAGTCTAGGTGTGACCGGCTGCCAGATCAGGGAGCGGCGACCGGCGATCAGCCAACCTGGCCGTCACACGCACTTCGTCATGGCCTCCGTGAGCTTCTCGTCACCCATCAACGTGGAGACTGACGCCGAGTCGGTGATGGCGTCGATGTCCACGTTGTCCATGAACGCAGCCGACATGCAGCTCGCCTGGTCGTCGGTCATGCCCGCCTTGGCGTACATCTCGGTGAGGTAGTCCTCGAAGCCGTCCGGGTCGTTCCTCGGGTCGGGGACGTCCCCGGCAGCCGGCACGGACGGCGCAGCCTCGGCGCTGTTCGCGGCCTCGGCCTCCGCCGCGGGCTTCGCGTTCGGCTCCTCGCTCTCGGAGCCACCACACGCGGTGGCCGTGGCCAGGAGCATCACGGGGACGGCAACGGCAGACGCCATGCGGCGAACAATGATCTTCATGTTCGACATCATCGTCAGGTCGCTCGCGGACTGTCCACATAAGTGCGCAGAAGTGCGGAAACGTTGGGTTCTCATCGTCAGCGATCCCGGGCGAGTGTCATCACCTCGTGGCGTACGCGACGACCTGCTGTCCGATCGGCGAGAGCCTGCCCTCCTCGACCACCAGGTCCCAACCGTGGCCCAACTCGGCGGGTACGAACTCCGAGGACGTGGCCTCCGCCAGCGCGCGGGCTGCGTCGGCCTCCTCGGGCCCGTCGCTGTCCTCCGAGATGGCGATCATGCCAGGCGTCTGGATCTTGTCGGCGACCGTGGCCAGATCGACGCCGGCCCAGATCGACGGTCCCGAGAGGTCGACCCAGCCGTCGACGTCCAACCCCGCGGCAACGGCCCGCACGGTCTGGCTACCACCCATCGAGGCACCGACCAGCACGACCGGTGTGTCCGGCCACTGCTTCCTGACCTCGCCCAGCGCCGCCCTCACCTGCGGCACCGGGTCGTCGAGGTCCTTGATCCCGCAGTCGGCCGCGCCGTAGCCACACTGGTCGAAGGAGAGACCGGCGACGCCTTCCAGAGCCGCAAGCGTCGCGAAGTCACCCCAGCCGCAGCGGTCCCCGTCGGTCTGATGAAGCATCACCAGCACCGCCGACGGCTCCCGGCCACCCGGCGGCGAGAAGCGGATGGCCGGCAGGTCGAGCTCCGCGCCGGACACCTGCATCGGCTCCACCCCGACGTCGGTCTCCGGCAGGAAGCACGAGGTCAGCTCACCCTGGATGTACGGCCCGCCGGTCGGCAGCGCGGGTCCGGACTCCTTCGCCTCCCCTGGATCCTCGACACCGTTCTCCGCCCCACACCCGGTCAGCAACATCCCGATGACCGCTACCCCTGCCACTGCACTCTTCACGCTCCGCATATGTCAATATTGACATATGCCAGACTCCGCAGCACCCGTTTCCAACCTCGGCTTCGCGATCCTCGGCCTGCTTGCGCGACGGGCGAGCACGGGCTATGAGGTCGCGCAGCGGATGCGCAAGCCGATCGGCTACTTCTGGACCGCCCGCCACTCGCAGATCTACCCGGAGCTGAACCGTCTCGACGCCGTCGGACTGGTCGAGCACGAGGTCATCGAGGGAGCCGGGCCCCGGCCGACGAAGCGATACCGGATCACCCCTACCGGCCAGACCGCCCTGGCGGCTTGGGTCGTCGGAGACCTCGAACCCCAGCCGGTCCGTGACCTGGAGATCCTCCGGCTGTGGTCGATCTGGACCGTGGACCCCGACGCCGCCCACGATCTGATCGGGCGGCTCGAGGGCGCCCACCAGAGCGCCCTCGACCGCTACCTCGAGGAGCTGGCCGAGATCTCCGACAGTCCGGGCACCCGCGATCCCTCGAACCCGTTGTTCGCGAGCCGGATCACGCTCGAGGGAGGCATCCGGTCACGGCGTACGGCACTGGAGTGGTGCGCCTGGATGCGTGCGGAGCTCGCGGCCGCCGAGCGCTGATCAGCCCAGGCCGGAGACCTCAGCGGCGATCGTGGTGTCGTCGCCGTGCCCGGTGTGGACGACCGTCTCGCCGGGAAGCGGAAACAGCTTGGCCCGGATCGAGGACTCGATGGTCGGCCGGTCGCTGAACGAGCGCCCGGTGGCCCCGGGACCGCCCTGGAACAGGGTGTCGCCGGTGAAGACGCACCCCAGCGAGGGCACCGACAGGCAGACCGCCCCCGGCGCGTGACCAGGCGTATGCAGGACGGTCACGTCGGTGTCGCCGATCTCGATGACCTGTCCGTCGGAGAGATCGGCGTCCCACAGCTCGTCGGGGTGGGCGAGCTCCCACAGCGGCCGGTCGTCGGGGTGCAGCAGGATCGGGGCCTGAACGATCTCCCGCAGCGCCGGTGCCATCCCGACGTGGTCGTCGTGGGCGTGCGTGCAGACGATCGCCTTCACGCGGCGACCGTCCACCACCGCCAAGATGTCCTCCACCGAGTGCGGTGCGTCGATGACCAGGCACTCCTGGTCGTCGCCGATCACCCAGACGTTGTTGTCCACCTGATGCGTCTCGCCGTCGAGGCTGAAGGTGCCGCTCGTGACACCGTGGTCCACACGTACGGTCATCAGAGCATCACCACCGAGCGCAGGACCTCGCCGCGGTGCATCTTCTCGAAAGCCGCTTCGATGTCCTCGATCCCGATCTCCTCGCTCACGAAGGCGTCCAGGTCGAGACGTCCCTGGCGATAGAGGTCGACCAGCATCGGGAAGTCACGGCTGGGGAGGCAGTCGCCGTACCAGCTGGATCTTAGGGCGCCACCGCGACCGAAGACGTCGATGAGCGGGATCTGCGGCACGGTCATGTCGGGTGTGGGCACGCCGACGAGCACGACGGTGCCGGCCAGGTCGCGGGCGTAGAAGGCCTGCTTCCAGGTCTCGGGGCGTCCGACCGCCTCGACGACGATGTCGGCACCGTCGGCACCTTCGTACGTCTCCGAGCAGATCCGCCGGATCTCCTCGACCGGGTCGGTCTGCGAGGAGTCCACGGTGTGCGTCGCGCCCATGGCCGCGGCGCGCTCGAGCTTCTTGGGGTCGATGTCGACGGCGATGACCGGGCTCGACCCCGCGAGCGCCGCACCGGCGATCGCCGCCACCCCGACTCCACCGCACCCGATGACCGCCACCGACCTGCCGCGGGTGGCGCCGCCGGTGTTGATGGCGGCGCCGATACCGGCCATCACGCCACAGCCGAGCAGGCCGACAGCGGCAGGCCGCGCCTCCGGGTCGACCTTCGTGCACTGCCCCGCAGCGACCAGCGTCTTCTCCGCAAAGGCGCCGATGCCCAACGCGGGCGACAGCTCCGTGCCGTCCTCGAGCGTCATCTTCTGGGTCGCGTTGAACGTCGCGAAGCAGTACTGCGGCTCACCGCGCTTGCAGGCCCGGCAGCTGTCCCCGGCATACCACGCGGCCAGATGGGGCCGCTCGCGGACGGCGGCGAGGCACGCGATGACCGCCTCGACCACGCGTCGGCGGGGGTCCGAGAGGTCGGCGGTGGCCTGGGCGACCTGGGTGGTGATCAGCCGCGCCTCACGGTGGGCGAAGGCCTGGATCAGGGCACCGAAGGCGCGCGGATCCCGGTTGGCGGCGGCGTAGCAGAGCAGGACCTTCCTCCCCGCGGGAATGGTGACGTCGTGGATCGTGACGTCGCGAGTGGTGGTCCGCAGCAGCTCCTCGACTGCGGCCGGGACGTCGTCCCGCGCCAGCTCGTCCTGAGCAGTCGTCAACCCGCCGGTCGAGCTGAACGTCTCGTGGTCGAGGACTGCCGCGAGGACGTCGTCATACCTGGTCAGGACCCAGTAGTCGCCTCGGGCGACATGGTGCACCGGGTCGTGCTCCCGCAGCGCGGCGTACATCCGCCACGGGTCGGCCCAGGTCTCCCCGGTCGGCGCGACGTACTCGATCGACCGATGAGACATCTCGCCCGGCATGTCTCATACACTCAACAGGACTGCAGTTTTGCCAAGGGCGCGGCGAGATATCGTGACACCGACCACACCCGTGGCGGGACGTAGTTGGTGCCACAGCCCCCCGAGCCCGGAAGTCTTTGTGTGTAGCCTCTGCGGCGGCCGTCGCGAACCCCGCGTCAACCGAAGACAGTCCGACCACTATTGTTGTGTGATCGGCGTCACAAGAAGTATCGAGCAAGGAGGCGTAAATGAGCACGACACCTGAGGGCGTGCAAGACGGTGCGGCAGCAAAACGTGGAGCATTCTCGTCGCGGCAAGTCTTCATCTTCGCGGCGATCGGCTCCGCCGTGGGCCTGGGCAACATCTGGCGTTTCCCCTACGTCGCCTACGAGAACGGCGGTGGCGCGTTCGTCATCCCCTACATCGTGGCGCTGCTGACGGCGGGTATCCCGTTCCTCTTCCTCGACTACGCTCTGGGCCACCGCTACCGGGGCTCCGCGCCGCTCTCCTTCGCACGCCTCCGTAAAGGCACCGAGGGCCTGGGCTGGTGGCAGGTCGGCATCTGCTTCATGATCGCCGTCTACTACGCAGCAGTGATGGCGTGGGCCGTGCGCTACGCGATGTTCAGCGTCACCGAGGCCTGGGGAGACGACCCCGAGGGCTTCTTCTTCGGCAAGTTCCTCCAGGTGGGCGACCCGGGCGTCGACGCCACCCCCGTATGGGGCGTGCTGATCCCGCTGCTGCTGGTGTGGATCGCGATCGTCGCCGTCCTGCTGCTCGGCGTGCAGAAGGGCATCGGCCGGACCGCCTTCTTCTTCATCCCGGTGCTCGTCGTGGTCTTCGGGATCCTGGTCGTTCGCTCGCTGTTCCTCCCGGGTGCGGGCGAAGGCCTGGACGCACTCTTCACCCCGAACTGGGGCGCGCTGACCGATGCGACGGTGTGGGCTGCGGCGTACGGACAGATCTTCTTCTCGCTGTCCATCGGCTTCGGCATCATGATCACCTACTCCTCTTACGTCCACAAGCACACCGACATGCCGGGCTCCGGACTCGTGGTCGGCTTCGCCAACTCCGGCTTCGAGCTGCTCGCCGGTATCGGTGTCTTCGCCGCGCTCGGGTTCATGGCGCAGGCCAGCGGTGTCGCTGTCGGCGATGTCGCCACCTCTGGCGTCGGACTGGCGTTCGTCGCCTTCCCCGCGATCATCAGCGAGGCGCCGGCAGGTGCCCTGCTCGGGGTGCTCTTCTTCGTCTCTCTGGTCATCGCCGGCTTCACCTCGATGGTGTCCATCGTCGAGGTCGTGATCTCCGGTGTGCGTGACAAGTTCGACATGACCCGCAAGGGCGCCACCATCGCGGTCACCGTGCCGATGGCCCTGCTCAGCCTGGTGTTCTTCTCCACGACGAGCGGGCTCTACGTGCTCGACATCCTCGACCACTTCATCAACCAGTTCGGCATCCTGCTGGTCGCCGTGATCTCCATGCTGGTCCTGAGCTGGGGGCTGCGCGTCCTGCCGGCGCTCGGTGACCACCTGTCCGACGGCAGCTCCATCACAGTCGGTGCCTGGTGGCGGATCCTGGTCAGCATCGTCGCCCCGATCGGCCTGATCCTCGTCCTCGGGCTCTCCTTCTGGGAGGACGTGAAGACCCCTTACGGCGGAAACCCGGGCTGGATGCTCGCCGTCTTCGGCTGGGGCGCTGCCGGTGCCGTCATCGTCTTCGGGTTCCTGGCCGCTCGGGCCAAGTGGCGAGACCCCGAGATCCTGTCCGAGGTTCACATCAACAAGAAGGGAGCAGAGTCATGAGTGGTGCAGCCATCGTCATGATGCTCGTCGCGATGCTGATCATCTGGGGAGGCCTGGCTCTGGCCATCGTCAACCTGCGACGCAGCCCCGACCTTCCGCACGCGGACGAGGTCCGGCGCGACCTCTGACGGTCGACTGACCGGACCCAGACACAGGGGCCTGTCTCTGAGCGTGGCGCGACGCCACCTCGGGGACAGGCCCTGTCGCGTCGGCGAGCTCCGCCGGTTGGGCTCTGGACACAATCGGCGGACCTTGAGTTGTCGCGAACGGGCAGCGGCCTCGCCGGCCCGGGCGGCGACGATGAACCCATGAACTCAGCCGCTCGCACCTCTTCGCCGCGCCGAGTCGCCGTCGTCGGCGCCGGCATGGTCGGTCTGTCCACCGCGTGGTTTCTCCAGGAGTCCGGCGTCGATGTCACGGTCGTGGACCGCGACGGCGTCGCTGCCGGGTCGAGCTGGGGCAACGCCGGCTGGCTGACGCCGAGCATCGCGGTGCCCCTTCCCGAGCCGTCGGTTCTGCAGTACGGCCTGCGCGCGGTCCTCAGTCCGTCGTCACCGGTCTACGTGCCGCCCACCGCGAACCCCCGGCTCCTGCGCTTCCTCGCCCAGTTCGCCCGCAACTGCACCCCCGCGCGCTGGCAGCAGGCGATGCGGGCGCTGATCCCGCTCAACAACGACGCGCTGGTTGCGTACGAAGAGCTCGAGCGGGGTGGCGTCGAGGCGCGGACCCAGGCGGCGAGCCCGTTCACTGCCGCGTTCCGGAGCGTCGAGGACAGTCGCGCGCTGCTGGACGAGTTCGAGCACATCGAAGCGTGCGGTCAGCGGGTGGACTTCGAGGTGGTCGACGGTGACCGGGCACGGGCCGAGGAGCCCGCCCTCGCCGGGAGCATCGAGACCGCCATCCGGATCCACGGTGAGCGATTCATCGATCCCGCCGCGTACGTGCACGCGATCGCAGACTCGGTGCAGAAGCGGGGCGGGCGGCTGGTGGCCGGGACCCCGGTCGAGGAGATCCGGTCCAGCGAAGGCGAGGTCGTCGTCGCGGGCGAGCCCTATGACGCGGTCGTCGTCGCGACCGGCGCCTGGATCGGCGCTCACGGACGGCAGTTCGGGGTCCGGCGCATCGTCCAGGCCGGCCGCGGCTACTCGTTCACGGTCAAGGTCGACGACGTTCCGCGTGGTCCGGTCTACTTCCCGACCCAGCGGCTGGCCTGCACTCCGGTCGGCGACCGGCTGCGGATCGCCGGAATGATGGAGTTCCGCGATGCCGACGCACCGCGCGACCCGCGCCGGATCGACGCTCTCGTGGGGGCGGCCCGGACCCTGCTCGAGGGCGCGCACCTGGACCAGCGCGAGGACGAGTGGGTCGGCGCGCGGCCCTGCACCTCGGACGGCCTGCCTCTGATCGGCGCCTCCCGGGACCCGCGGGTCTTCATCGCCGGAGGTCACGGGATGTGGGGCGTCACTCTCGGCCCGGTGACCGGACGGTTGCTCGCCGAGCAGATCGTCTCCGGCGTACGCCCCGAGCAGCTCCGCGCCGTCGACCCGCTGCGCTGAGCGCGATTCATCCTTCGCGGCCGTCTCGCGCTCGGAGTCGGGCGATCTCCAGACGGAGCCCGAGCCGCTGCTGGGGGTCCTCGAGGTCGATCGGGCACAGCGCGACGATGCGTGTCGCCCGGTTCCTGACGGTGTTCGGATGCACCCCGAGCGATCGGGCGGCACGCTTCGGCTCACCCCAGAAGTCGATCATCGCCTCGAGCGTGTCGACCAGGAAGGTCGCGCCGTCGTGGTCGAGCAGCTCCCGGAGCGGCGATACGAACGGACGGCTCTCCTGTCCGTGAACCGCCCGCGTCAACACGACCGACGGCCACCCCTCGGCGACGGTGACGACAGGAGCGCCGTCGCCTCCGGCAGCGGCGAGCTCCGCGGCGGTCGACCGCGAGTCCTCGAGCTCGCGTGGAGTGGCCACGGCGGTGCCCACGTACATCCGCACCGCAGCGTTCGTCCGGCCCTCGCCACGGACCAGGTCGGCAAGCCAACCGTCCGCTCCAGGACCTGAGGCTCCGTCGCGGAGGACGGCGTAGACGTGGTCATCGAGATCGGCGACCACCGGTCTACGCCAGCCACGTCGGCGGCAGAGCGCCTGCCACAGCTGACAGCGGGCCTCCGCCTGCAGGTCTGCCGGTCCGGCCAGGACAGCCACCCGCCACGGACCGTCCTCGAGCCACTCCGGCTGCTCGGTCGCCGCCCCGCGCACCACGGACCGGACCTGGTCGAGCTGGACCTGCTGGTGGAGCTCGGCCTGCGCACGCAGCCTGAGCAGGGAGAGGGCGACGAGCTCGGTGGCCGCTTCCAGCTCACGTTCGTGCCCGGGCGCGAGCGGGTTCGCGGGGATCGCCCAGATCGATCCCAGCCACTCCCCGCCGGCACGGACCGGGACGACGTAGCGCGCCTTGACACCGCCGGCGCCCGCGGGCACGAAGAAGGGGGCGTCGGACCGTGCCATCCGTCGGAAGACTCCCAGCGAGCGGAAGTGGTCGCGCACCTCGCGAGGCACCCGGCGGCCGACGATGGTCGCCGTCCGGGCATCGTCGACGTCGGACTGACCACGGGAGTAGGCCAGGACGTGCGAGCTCGCGTCCTCGATCGTCACCGGAGCGTCCAGCAGCGAGCTGATCCGGTCGGCGACGTCGAAGAGATCGTCGTGGAGGTGGTCGGCCGACCCTCGTGCAGGCGCCGAGGAGGTTTCGATGGCCGAGCGGACGACTGCGAGCACCGAGC
This sequence comes from Nocardioides sp. NPDC006273, assembly GCF_040613495.1. Lineage (NCBI taxonomy): Bacteria > Bacillati > Actinomycetota > Actinomycetes > Propionibacteriales > Nocardioidaceae > Nocardioides > Nocardioides sp. NPDC006273. The sequence goes on from NZ_JBEXSD010000004.1 coordinate 98,148, forward strand.
TCAGCGACGCCCCCTCGACCATCCCGAGCAACGGCAGGCCGGCCTCGGCGCACCGCCGGGCGACATCTGCATCGTCGGCCAGCGAGCGGCGCACGAGCAGGCCAGAGGCGTCGGCGCAGGCCGAGATGATCGCCAGCACCTGTCCGGCCTCCGTGGCCCCGACCACCGTCACCAGCTCGCCACGTCCTGCCGCAGCCTCTTCGCCCACCTCGGTGATCTCAAGCCCGAAGATCGGTCGAGACTCGCCCGCCACGACGACCTCGACGAACCCTCGAGGCAGGGCCTCGGCCAGGCCAGCGGCGGTGATCACAGCGCCACTGTGCCACTGTCCGCCGCGCTCGCCTCCCGTGACATCGGCACAGGCAGAGCCGTCCAGATTGCGCGGAAGCACGCATTCACGCCTGGAACTCGCCAGAAAAACGGACGAGGCCCCGCAGGTGCCGAGCGGCCTCGGCCGATGTCACTGCTCCTGTCACCTGCCGGGTCAGCGTCCGCCACCAGCGGGGCGAGCCAGGCGTCGAAGGATGTCGGGGCGATGAGGGCGTCCGCTCCGGGCAGTAGTACGTCGCCAGCCATGGCCGAGCCGAAGATCCCCGACCACGTCGGCACCAGCCGAACGTGTCGGCCACGCACCTGGTGCGTACGACGGGCCATGTCGACCAGGTCGTGCGGGTCGGGCCCGGCGACGTCGACGTGGCGCCCCCGGGGTTCGCCGGCGACGACCTGCGCGAGCACATCGGCCACGTCGGCGGGCGCGACGGGCTGCACGAGCAGCGGCGCGATGGTGGCCACCCTGTCGCGCTCGGTCCAGCCGGCCACCATCTCGGCGAAGTCATGGAACTGGGTGGCCGGCACGATGGTCCAGGGCACCGGCCCCGCGGAAACAAGCCGCTCCTGCGCCCTCTTGCCCGCGTAGTGAGCGTTGCCCTCGACCCGGTCGATGCCGACGATCGAGAGCAGCACGTGGTGCCGGACACCGTGTCGCTGCTCCGCGGCCAGCAGATTGCTGGTCGTGTCGGTGAAGAACGACACGGTCTCGACCTCGTCCGCGGCCGGTGCGTTGGTGACGTCGAGGACCGCCTCGACCCCGGCCAGCGCCTCGTCGAGCCCTTCGCCGGTCGACAGGTCGACCCCCAGCGCACGACTCATCCGCGTGACCTCGTGACCGCCACGCTCGAGCGCCGCCACCGCCAGTGACCCGATGTTCCCTGTTGCTCCAGCAACCGCAATACGCATGACAACTCCCTCTTCGACGAATGGGTCTCCGTGACGCTATCACCGACATCAAAGGTCCACAATATCGATGATAGGATGAAGTCATGAAGCTGCCGTTGAGCACCGAATGGGTCCTGCACTGCGCCACGAGCCTGGCGCAGCTCGACCCAGGCACCAGCGTCTCGACCGCGCAGCTGGCCGAGTACTTCGATCTCCCCGCGCCCTATCTGGCCAAGCAGCTCAAGGCGCTGGTGAAGGGAGGCGTCCTGGCCGCCACCACCGGCCCGCGCGGGGGATATCGACTCGCACGGCCTGCCACGCAGATCACCCTGCTGGAGATCGTCGAGGCCGTCGATGGTGAGTCCGTGCCGTACGAGTGTCGCGAGATCCGCCAGCAAGGACGAGGCGCGCTGCCACCCGAAGATTGCCGAACCACCTGCATCCTGGCCGAGAAGATGGCCGAGGCCCACGAGGCCTGGCGAAGCAGCCTCGCCCAGGTGACTCTCGACGGCGTCCTCGCTGCCCTCCCGACGACGGCGCCGGCGCGCACCCGGCGACTGATGACCGGATCGTCAGGTCGATAGCGGCGTCGTTGTTCACGGCTCTCCCGCCCGTGTCGCGCTGCGTTCGGCGAGGACGAGGGGAACTGTGACGGCAGCGAGCGCGGCGCCGATCCAGGCCACGGCCGTGATGGACGCACCAGCATTGAGTACGACGCCGGCCATGAGGGGCACGAAGCTGATTCCGAGCTGGAACGCGGACACGGTGGTGGCTCCGGCCAGAGTCGGGGCACTGGCGGCGAGGGCGAAGACGCGTCCGTAGAGGGCGGGGTTGATCACGAAGCCGGATACTCCGAGCAGGAACACGAGCGGGATGACGGCGAGTGCCTGCGTGGCAAGGGATGCGATGAGCACGGCAGCGATCCAGGCATCGGGGATTCGGGTGACATTGCCCATCGCGGCAGCCATGGGCGTACCGCTCGACGAGATCGTCGCCGCGCCGCGGATCGTCGATCCGCGAATGCCCCAGAAGGCCCAACGAAGCGGTGGTCGCGTCATCGTCCCGTTGTCCAGGAACCAGGGCGAGCCGAAGGCCTACAAGCTCACCATCCCCGCCAGTGAGTCCGCCCCGGCCACCCGCACCCACCCAGGCTACGAGTGGCTCTACGTGCTGAGTGGCCGGCTCCGCCTGATCCTCGGCGACTACGACCTCACTCTCGGCCCAGGAGAGGTCGCCGAGTTCGACACGCAACAACCCCACTGGTTCGGGTCGACCGGCAAGGGAGACGTCGAGATCCTCAGCCTCTTCGGCGGACGGGGCGAACGGGCACACCTCAGAGCCCGAACCACACACCGTCCCCGTCAGGGATAGGCCGCGACCGTTTCCGGCTGCCCGGTGTCATTCCGGTCGTCGGGCACCACGTCGGGCGGAGTCTGGTGGCCGCTGGGGTGGTCCGTGGCCGTGCACCAGCCAGTTCACGGGAAGCCGGGTCAGCTGGTGGAGCATGGCGTGGTCGTGCGTGTCGTCGTCCCCGCGCAGGTGCACCGGCGGCACATAGAAGCAGTCGCCGAGGAAGGCCACGCCGGACTCCGTGTCGAGGACGATCGCCGAGTCCGGGGCATGGCGACCGCCGACGTGACGCACGACGAGGCCGGGCGCAACCAGCAGCTCGTGGTCGAACGTGCGGGTTGGCGGCACCACCACGAGCTCGGCCCAATCCGGTACGGCGCGAGAGCGGGCAGCGACGCTGCGTGCCATCCGCGGGTGGTCACGCACGACCTGTGCGGCGTACGCCTCCGACCAGGGCCGCGCCGCGTCCTCGCGAAGGACCTCGAGTCCGGCTGCGTGACCGACGATGTCATTGACTCCCCACACACTCGCGCCCCACACGTGGTCCCAGTGGTGATGGGTGTAGACGATCGTGCTCACCGGTGACAGCCCTTCGGCCAAGGCGGCGGCGCGCACGGTCCGTGCGTGTGCGGGTCCGTTACCGGCGTCGATGAGCACGCTCCGGTCGCCCAGATCCACCAGGGCGACACAGAGTTGGGTCCGGCTCTCGTCGGGATGATGGGGATAGAGCCACACCCTGCCTGCCAGGTGCCGGAGCCTCGTCGGGCAGGGTCCGAGCGAGCTCCATGGCCGCGTCGCTGATCCGGCGGCCGGATCTGACGGCCGCCAGCAGCATGGCCATCCCGCCCTGCTCGTCGGCCTGCCAACAGACGAGGTTCTCCTTGGTCGTGAACCTGCGGTACAGGGTCGCGACGGAGACGCCCGAGGCTTCGGCGACGTCCTCCATCCGCACGTTGCCGTAGCCGCGTTCGGCGAACAGCCGCACCGCGATCGCCGAGACGTCTCGCATGACGCGGGTGCGCTCCCGTGCCCGGGCCTCCTGCATTGCGCTGGACATGGATGATCCTGTTGCTGACGGGGCTGGGCGTGATCGCGCTCGGAGCCCTCTGGTTCCTCCAGGGGTCGGAATTGGTGCACATCCAGCCCGTGCTGTGCGCCGCCGACTGCGAACCGGTCGTGGGGCACCAACCGGTCTGGCAGCTGGCTGGCGTGGTGGCAATACTCACCGGCGCACTCGCGTCCCTTGCGGCCCTCCGGAAGCTGCGCCGCTGAACCGCGCCCTTTGGGCGTCGGCAGCCGACTCCGAAAATGAGTAAAGCCCCAGGTGATCCCTGGGGCTACTCACGTGCGCGAGGGGGGAGTTGAACCCCCACGTCCTTTCGGACACACGGACCTGAACCGTGCGCGTCTGCCTATTCCGCCACTCGCGCGTGCAGCAGAGGAAACGTTAGCCCACGCGCGCCCGCCGCCCCAAAACGACGGCACCCCGCCCGCCTTGACGCTGGTGGTCACCGGATCGTGGGAGGATCGAAACCACGCAGAATGCGAGAAGTGGCAGATCCCCTAGGGTGCACCGATACGATCGGGCCGAATCCGGGGGCACCACTGTGCCCGTACGCGACTGACCACCCGACCCGACCGGCCCACCCGGCACCTGAGAGGAGCATTGACGTGAGCGGCCTGCAGAAGTTCGAGCAGAAGCTGGAGCAGTTCATCTCAGGCGCTTTCGCCAAGGCGTTCCGGTCCGAGGTGAAGTCGGTGGAGATCGTCGCCGCGCTCCAGCGCGAGATCGACAACAACGCCCAGGTGCTCAGCCGCCAGCGGCGCCTGGTCCCCAACGACTTCTTCGTGGAGCTGTCCGCCAGCGACCTGGGCAAGCTGGAGTCCTACGGGCCCCACCTCAAGGAAGAGCTGAAGCGGCAGCTGATGGACCACGCCGAGGCACAGGGGTTCGTCTTCCCCGGCCGGGTGAGCATCGAGTTCGGCGAGGCGAAGGACCTGACCATCGGCCGGTTCCGGGTGCGCAGCCGCGCCCAGGCCGCCGTCTCCGGCGCCGACATGAGCGACACCCAGGTCAGCCGCGCCCAGGCCTACCTGGAGATCAACGGCACCCGGCACCCGCTGCACGGCAACCTCGTCGTGGGCCGAGGCACCGACGCCGATCTGCGCATCAACGACCCCGGCATCAGCCGCCGCCACATCGAGTTCCGCTCGAACCAGGCCGGCGACCGTGTGCGCGTCGAGGTCTATGACCTCGGCTCGACCAACGGCATGCTGGTCAACGGGCAGAAGATGGCGAGTGCCACCTTGGACGACGGCTCTCAGGTGCGCATCGGCACCACCGTCATCACCGCGCACATCGTTGAGGAGCGCAGTTGAGCGAGCGTAAGCGAGCGACCATTCAGACCCTCACGGCGCCACGTCCGTACCCTGGCGCCTGCGCAACGGAGGTGGCGGCGTGAGCGAGCTCACCCTTTTTCTCATCCGGGTCGCCTATCTGGCGATTCTGTGGATCTTCGTGCTGGCCGCGCTGTCGGTGATTCGCTCCGACATGTTCGGCGCGCGGGTCACCAACGCCTCCGCGGGCCAGCCCGCGGCGCCGCCGGCTCGCGGCAAGGCCCCCGCGGCGAGGGCGCCGAGGCGCGGCGTACCCACGCATGTCGCCGTCACCACCGGCTCCAACGCCGGTGTGACCGTGCCGCTCTCGCAAGCCCCCATCGTCATCGGCCGCGGCAGCGATGCCGCGATCATCCTCGACGACGACTACGCCTCCACCCGCCACGCCCGGATCGCCGTCTCTGGCGACCAGTGGTTCGTGGAGGATCTCGGATCGACCAACGGCACCTACATCGGGTCCGTCCGGATCAATCAGCCGACAGCCATCTCTCTCGGGACCCAGGTGCGCATCGGTAAGACAATCCTGGAGTTGCGCAAGTGACCGCTGCGACCGATCCAACCTCTGACCCCGCACCCAACCCCAGGCCTGTCGACGGCCGACCCTTCCGCCTCGAGTTCGCGGCGGTCTCCGACGTCGGCCGGGTGCGCAAGGACAACCAGGACAGCGGTTACGCCGGCCCCTGGCTGTTGACCGTCTGCGACGGTGTCGGCGGCGCGGCCCGCGGTGACATCGCCTCCAGCACCGCCGTCCAGCAGTTGCGCAAGCTCGACGAGGAGCCGGCCCTCGGGCTGGTCGACGACGACCTGATCGGCCTGGTCTCCCACGCGCTGCACATGGCCCACGACGAGATCGGCCACCTGGTCGACCACGACCCGACGCTCAACGGCACCAGCACGACCTCGACCGTCGGATTCTTCGACGGCGCCAAGCTGACCGTCGGTCACGTGGGCGACAGCCGCGCCTATCTCCTCCGCAACGGCGCGATCCACCAGGTCACCCACGACCACACCTTCGTGCAGACGCTTCTCGACGAGGGACGGATCACCGAGGACGAGGCCAAGACCCACCCTCACCGCAACCTGATCCTCAAGGCCCTCGACGGGACCCGGGAGCTCGAGCCCGACCTGTTCATCGTCGACCTCGCCGCTGGCGACCGGCTGATGTTCTGCAGCGACGGCGTCTGCGGCTACGTCGACGACCCGCGGATCGCCGACATCCTGGCGACCGGCACGCCCGAGTTCGCAGCGGTCGAGCTGGTCCGGGTCTCTCTCGACTCCGGCAGCACCGACAACGTGACCTGCGTGGTCGCCGATGTGGTGCCCAGCGACACCATGCCGTCCGCGGGCCTCGAGGCCCAGATGGTGGGTGCGGCGGCCGAGCTCAAGCGGAGGACCACCAAGACCGGCCAGATGACCGCCCTGTTCCGCGGTCACCGGATGGGCGACACCGGCGAGCTGGACCCGATCGACGAGGAGATCCCCGACGGCGCGATCGCCTCCGACCCGGAGGAGATGCGCTACGCACTCCAGGCGCCGAGCAAGCACCCGAAGCTGCGCTGGACGTTCGGGCTGATGACATTCCTCGGTGTCGTCTGGATCGCGGTCGCGACAGGGTACGTCTGGTCGCAGAACCAGTGGTACATCGGCGAGCAGGAGGGCAACGTCACGATCTTCCGTGGCGTACCCACCACGATGGTCGGCTTCGATCTCTCCGAGCCCTACCAGACCTCTGACCTGAAGGTCGCCGACCTCGCCGAGACCTATCAGAACCAGCTCGAGGACGGCATCCACAGCAAGGACCTGGCCGGCGCCCAGGAGAAGGTGCAGTCGCTGGCGGACCAGAGCGCTGCGGACGCGGGCAGCGGGTCATGAGCGAGCGGCAACGAGCGATAACAGGCGCCGCGGCGGTGGCGGCATGAGCGGGTTCACTCCGGCGAGCGCGACGCCCGTCTTCGTCCACCGGTCACGCCGGGGTGCGGAACTCGTCCTGATGATCCTGGCCGTGGCGGTCGGCATCGGCGCCTACACCGCGGTCGGCTTCGGCGTCGAGGGGAAGATCCCGGTCGACATCGTCGGTTACGGCACGTGGCTGGTCGTGCTCCTGATGGCGGCCCATATCGGCGTACGCCTGATGGCGCCGTACGCCGATCCCGTGCTGCTCCCGCTGGTGGCGATGCTCAACGGGGTCGGCCTGGCCGTCATCCACCGACTGGACCTGGCCGCGGGAGCGAGCGAGTCCGACGCCTTCGCCCGCCAGCAGCTGATCTGGATGACGCTGGGCGTGGTGCTGTTCCTGATCACGCTCTTCGTGGTCCCCGACCACCGGATGCTGCAGCGGTTCACCTACACCGCCGGCCTCGGCGCGGTGGTCATGCTGATCCTGCCGATGCTCCCGTTCATCGGAAAGACGATCAACGGCGCGCGGATCTGGATCAACATCGGCCCGGTCAGCTTCCAGCCCGGCGAGGTCGCCAAGGTGCTGCTGGTGATCTGTTTCGCCGGCTATCTCGCGGTCCACCGCGATGCTCTCGCGCTGGCCGGGCGCCGGTTCGCCGGCATCGACCTGCCCCGCGGTCGCGACCTCGGCCCGCTGCTGATGATGTGGGCGATCAGCCTCGCGATCCTGGTGCTGCAGCGCGACCTCGGCTCCAGCCTGCTCTTCTACGGCATCTTCGTGGTGACGCTGTACGTCGCGACCGAGCGCAAGGGCTGGATCGTCGTCGGCGGCCTGCTCTTCGCAGGTGGTGTCTTCGCTGCTCTGACCCTGTTCAGCCACGTACGCGTCCGGGTGTTCACCTGGCTGGACCCGTTCAAGTACTACCCCGTGGGCGATGATGGCGTGACCTCCTCGGGGCAGCTGGTCGAAGGGCTGTTCGGGATGGCCTGGGGCGGCATGATCGGCCGTGGCTTCGGCTCCGGCGAGCCCTGGCGGATCCCCTACGCCAACTCCGACTTCATCATCCCGGCGATCGGTGAGGAGCTCGGCCTGACCGCACTCCTCGCGCTGCTGCTCTGCTACGGCCTGATCGTCGAGCGCGGCCTCCGCACCGCGATCGTGGCCCGCGACGACTTCGGCAAGCTGCTCTCCGTCGGCCTGGCAACCTCGGTCGCCCTGCAGACCTTCGTGGTCGTCGGTGGCGTGACCGGGCTGATTCCGCTGACTGGTCTGACCACACCGTTCCTCTCGTATGGTGGTTCTTCGCTGGTCGCCAACTGGGTGATCGTGGCCCTGCTGTTGCGCGTCTCGGACCAGTCCCGCCGTCCACTGCCGACAGCACCGTCCGATGAAGACCTCGCCGCTGAGGAGACCCAGATCGTCAAGCTCGACAAAGGGGCGTTGAACAGATGAACCGCCCTATCCGCACGCTGAGCGTCGGTTGCCTGATCCTGTTCGTGGCGCTGATGCTGAACGTGACGTACGTCCAGTTCTTCAAGGCCAACTGGTACAACGAGCGCGGCGACAACCGACGGGTCACCGAAGAGGCCTACTCGCAGCAGCGCGGCGACATCCTGGTCGGCAAGAAGGCGGTCGCCACCAGCGTGCCGAGCGACGGCAAGTTCGAGTGGCAGCGCACCTACCCCGGCGGCAAGAAGTACGCCCCGATCACGGGGTTCATGTCCTACTCCTACGGCCAGACCGGGATCGAGCGCTCCCAGGACTCGGTGCTGTCGGGCAAGGACAACAAGCTCTTCACCAACCGCCTCGTCGACCTGGTCACCAACTCGGAGCCGGCCGGCGGCAACGTCGAGCTCACCATCGACCCGAAGGTCCAGAACGCTGCGTACGAGGGCCTGACCGCGCTCGGCGAGGACGTCCAGGCGGCGGCGGTGGCGATCGACCCGAAGACCGGCCAGATCCTGGCCATGGCCAACACGCCGACCTACAACCCGGATCGGCTGGCGAACAACGACATCGCCGCCACCCAGAAGTCCTACGACCAGCTCTCGAAGGACGACGCCGAGCCGCTGCTCAACCGTTCCATCCAGACCGCGCTGCCGCCGGGCTCGACCTTCAAGCTGGTCACTGCCGCCGCGGCGATCGAGAACCTCGGCATGGACGGCGACAGCAAGGTCTACGGTGGCGCCACGCTCGACCTCCCCGGCACCGACGTCAACCTGCCCAACCTCAACGGCACCAATTGCGGCGGCGAGCAGATCACCCTGACCCGGGCGCTCGAGGTCTCGTGCAACACCGCCTTCGGCCAGCTCGGTATGGAGCTCACCGACGAGCAGATGCAGGAGCAGGCCGAGGGGTTCGGCTTCGGCCAGGACTACCTCGACGACCTCGGCCCGCTGGCCGTCAGCAAGTACCCCGGCAACGGCGGCGACAAGGCCAACCAGGCCCGTGCCGCCATCGGCCAGCAGGACGTGATCGCGACCCCGCTCCAGATGGCGATGGTCTCGGCAGGCATCGCCAACGGCGGCGAGGTCATGAAGCCCTACCTTGTCGACCGGGTCACCTCCTCCTCGCTCGACGTCATCGACCGGGGCAACCCGACGGCGATCGACAACCAGCCCGCGGTCTCGCAGGACACCGCCGAGATCCTGACCGACATGATGGTCAGCACCGTCGAGAACGGCACCGCCACGGCGGCTGCGATCGACGGCGTGAGCGTCGCCGGCAAGACCGGCACCGCCCAGACCACCCCGGACCGCCCTCCGTACGCCTGGTTCACCTCGTTCGCCCCCGCGGAGAACCCGTCCATCGCGGTCGCCGTGATGGTCCAGAAGAGCGGCACCGAACGCAGCGAGATCGCCGGCGGTCGGCTGGGCGGACCAATCGCGAAGGCCATGATGGAGGCAGCGATCTCATGAGTCGTTACGTATTCCACGAGCTCATCGGCACCGGCGGGATGGGCGAGGTGTGGCGGGCGACCGACACGACCCTCAACCGCGAGGTCGCGATCAAGCTCCTCAAGCCCGAGCACGCCGAGGATCCGATCGGCCGCTCTCGCTTCGAGTCCGAGGCGAAGCACGCCGCCGCGCTCCACCACCCCAACGTGGTGGCCGTCTACGACGTCGGCGAGATGCCGACCGCGTCCGGCCTGATGCGGCCGTTCCTGGTGATGGAGCTGGTCGACCACAAGCCGCTCTCCGAGCTGATCCGTGACGGTCGTCCCCTGGCCCCCGAGGTCGTCCGCGACCTGCTCGGTCAGGCCGGCGACGCCTTGGCCGCGGCGCACCGGGCCGGCATCGTGCACCGCGACGTGAAGCCCGCCAACCTGCTGGTCACCCCGGAGCGGAAGGTCAAGGTCACCGACTTCGGCATCGCCCGCGCCCAGGCGTCGACCGGGATCACCGGCACCGGCCAGGTGATGGGCACCCCGCAATACCTGAGCCCCGAGCAGGCCCGTGGCGAGAAGGCCACCCCGGCCTCCGACGTCTACTCCCTCGGCGTGGTCGCCTTCGAGTGCCTGGCCGGCTACCGGCCGTTCCAGAAGGAGACTCCGGTCGCGACCGCGATCGCCCACCTGCACGACCCGGTCCCCCCGCTGCCCGACCACGTTCCCGCCGAACTGGCCGCGATCGTGATGCGGAGCCTGCAGAAGGACCCGGCTCTCCGCTACGCCGACGCCGCCGCGTTCACCACCGCGATGGTCGGTCAAGGTGCCGCCGCCGACCCGGACGCCGATGCCACCACCGTCGTAGCCGCCGCGCCCGGTGACGCGACCGCGACGTCGGTCATGGACCCGGTGCCCTCGCCCACTCAGAACTACGTCGGCATGCAGGGCGGCCCTGGCGGCCCCGGTCCCGACGGTCCCCCGCCCCGCTACCAGGACCCCTACGACCGCTACGACGAGGACGACGACCAGCGGCCCTGGTACAAGAAGCCGTTCAACATCGTCGTGATCGTGATGCTGGTCGCTGTGATCGTCGCGATCATCTGGATCATCTCCACCCTCGCGGGCAACCCGGACACCGCGCCGGCGAGCGACGCGTCCACCACCCCGTCGGTCACGGCCAAGCCGACCCCGTCGGAGGAGCCCGAGGAGGAGCCGAAGCCCGTCGAGATCAACGAGGACGACTACGTCGGGCGCAACGTGGACGAGGTGCGCCGTGAGCTACAGGACATGGGGCTCAAGGTCGATGCGACCGTCCAGGACAACGACGGCAGCCACGAGCCCGACACGGTCTCCAGCCTCGACCCGACCCGCAACCTCTCCGAGGGCGACACGATCACCATTCGCTACTACGGCGAGCGTCCTGAGGTCGAGCCCCCTCCTCCCACCCAGGAGGAGCCTGACGAGGAGGAGAGCGACGAGGAGGAGCCGCCCGACGCAGACCCGACCGACGACTGGGGCTTCCCGGAGCTTCCCGGCGACGAGAACACCGACGGTGGCGGCAACGGTAACGGCAACGGGGGCGGCAATGGCTGAGGGACCTCTCCTCGCCGGCCGCTACGAGGTCGGCGAGCTGCTCGGCCGAGGCGGGATGGCGGAGGTCCGCAAGGGCACCGATCACCGGCTCGGCCGAGTGGTCGCGATCAAGCGGCTCCGGATGGACCTTGCCAGCGACCCAACCTTCCAGGCCCGCTTCCACCGTGAGGCGCAGTCCTCGGCCAAGCTCAACCACCCCTCGATCGTGTCGGTCTACGACACCGGCGAGGAGAAGGCGGTCGACGGCGTCGCCCAGCCCTACATCGTGATGGAGTACGTCGCCGGCCGCACGCTGCGCGACGTACTCCGCGAGGGTCGCAAGATCCTGCCCGAGCGGGCGCTGGAGATCAGCTCCGATGTGCTCAACGCGCTCGACTACAGCCACCGCAACGGGATCATCCACCGCGACATCAAACCGGGCAACGTCATGCTGACACCCGCCGGCGACGTCAAGGTGATGGACTTCGGCATCGCCCGGGCGCTCAACGACGCCCAGTCGACGATGACCCAGACCGCGGCTGTCGTCGGCACCGCGCAGTATCTCAGCCCCGAGCAGGCCCGCGGTGAGCAGGTCGACGCCCGCTCCGACGTCTACTCGGCCGGCTGCCTCCTCTACGAGCTGCTCACCGGGCGGCCGCCGTTCGTCGGCGACTCACCGGTCTCGGTGGCCTACCAGCACGTACGCGAGCACGCCCAGCCTCCCTCGGCCCACGACCCGTCGCTGCCGCGTGAGCTCGACGCGATCGTGATGAAGTCGCTGGCCAAGCGGGTCGAGGACCGCTACCAGTCCGCGCAGGCGATGCGCACCGACATCGAGCGCTTCCTCGCCGGGCGTCCGGTCCAGGCGACCGTGCCGCCGAGCTTCGACCAGACCCAGGTCGCCCAGGCCGTCCCTGGTGGTCCTTCCAATGGCGACTTCTACCCGCCCCAGGACGACCGGTCCGAAGGTCCGCGCCCATGGGTGCTGATCCTGCTCGGGCTCGTGATCGTCGGGCTGATCGGGCTGGGTGCCTACTTCCTGCCAGCGGCACTCGGCCCGCAGACCACGCCGGCCCCCGACGTGACCGGTCTGACTGAGCAGAAGGCGAGGGCCGAGCTGAGCACGGCCAAGCTGAAAGGTGAGGTCAAGCAGGAGTCCAGCGACACGGTCGCGGTCGGCGTGGTGATCTCCCAGAGCCCTCCTGCCGGACAGGATGTCGAGGAGGGCAGCACCGTCACCCTGACGGTCTCCACCGGACCACCCAACCGGCAGATGCCCAACGTTGTCGGGTCGCCGCAGAAGAATGCCAAACAGCTGCTCGAGAACGATCCCTACAACTTCACGGTGAAGGTCGAGACGACCGACTCCGACCAGGACAAGGGCACTGTGATCGAGACCGACCCGGTCGACGGCGAGAGCGTCACGACCGGCAAGTCCACCGTGGTCACCCTCACCGTCTCCAAGGGACCGAGAAAGGTCCCCAACGTCGTCGGGAAGACGGCCGAGGAGGCGAAGGAGATCCTCCGCAGCGCAGGCTTCACGCCCGTGGAGAAGGACGAGCCGAACACCGACAAGCCCAAGGACACCGTCGTCGAGCAGTCTCCGGGCAAGGGCACCCCGCTCGCGCAGAACGGCGAGGTGATCATCTTCGTCTCGACGAAGGAAGAGGCCCTGCCGAGCTGTCAGACCCTCGTGCCGGGGACAGACCCGGCCGACCCCTCGGCATCGGCGACCCAGACCGCTGAGCCCGGCGACCCGCCGACCTGTGACCCGGCACTGCCGCCGAGCACCCCGGCGGCGCCGTAGCCGCGCTGGTCGAGCCGCCGGAGCCGCTAGGCGAAGGCGTGTCGAGACCAACACAGTCCTGTCGCGCTCGATAGACGACGGTGTTGGTCTCGACACGTTCGCTGGCGCTCGCGGCTCGACCAGCCCTCACTGCTGAGGCAGGGGCTTCGCGTACTTCACGTCGAGCAGGCCGTCGTAGGCAGGCGCGGTGAGGTAGGTCAACGGCTTGAGGAACCAGCCGATCTGGACGCTGGGGTCGCGAGCGTCGGCACGGTAGTTCTGCACGTGGTCGTCGCGGTCGATCGCGGCCTGCAGCCGATCGGGGTCGCCGACCGCCTCGATGACGTACGGCTGGGGGTAGGGGACGCCGTCGAGCTGCACCGTGCTGCCGGAGCACTTGATGCCGGTGGTCGTGATGATCCGCTTGCCGGCGATGGTGACCGCCTCGGCGCCGCCGGACCACAGTGCGTTGACGACGGCCTGGATGTCCTGCTGGTGCACGACGAGCGAGTTGGGGTCGTCGCCCGTGTAGCTCTCCTGGACCTCCGAGGGCGCGTCGCCCAGCACGATCTGCATGCCGGCTCCGCTGTGGTCGGAGGTGCCGGCCGGATCGGCGAGCTTCGCCGACTGGTTCTGGAGCTTCTTGACGTCCTTGTCGGTGACGCCGCTGGTGAGCTGGTCCACCTCGCCCTGCAGGCCGGTCAGCTGGGCCTCGAGACGGTTGTAGCGGATCCGCTCGCCGTCGACGAGCGTGGCCAGGTCGTCGTAGCGGCCCGGACGCAGATCGGTGCCGTCCGCGTTGACGAAGCTCACCGCCAGCAGGCCGCCGCAGAGCAGCACCACGACGGGCGTGCCGACCCGCCACGACGTCGCACGGGACCACGGCTTTCGCTTTCGGGTGGGGTTAGCCTGGGTTCCGGAGCTCACGAGCACTAGGGTATGCGCAGCAATCACATTTTGTCTGAGGAGCATCACCCGTGGCCAAGCTCAAGCTCTCGAAGAAGAGTGATCTCGACCTGCCCAAGGATCCGATCTTCACTCCCCGCTTCGGGGTCGCCCTGTTGCTGATCGCCCTCGGCATCGGCTGGATCGCCTACTACTACCTCGGCGTGCGCCCGAACGAGGTCGGCGGCGACTTCACCGGGCCGAAGCCGGTGCAGAAGCTCGAGGGGTGGAACTACCTGATCGGCTTCCTCCTTCTCTTCGCAGGCCTGGCGATCGCCGCCCACCCGAAGACCCCGCTCGGCCGTGGCCGAGGCGTCGTGGTCGGCATGCTCGGGTGCTTCCTGATCGGCCTGATCTGGATCTGCGTCTTCTACGTCTTCGCCAACGACCACCTGGACAAGATCCCGGTCTTCAACGACCTGGCCCAGAAGAACCTTCTGGTCGGCATCGGCTTCATGGCGGTGGGTTTCACCTTCGCCACGAAGTGGGAGTAGCCCTACCCGTAGGCCACGAAAGCGGCGCAATCCTTTGGGTTGCGCCGCTTCGCGTTACGCCGGTGTAGTTCTCCACAGGCTCCTCCACAGCTGTGGATTTGTCCACGCCGTGAAAACGTTCCGAAAACACCCGACCTCAAGGCGTCAGAACGACACCATTCGTACGCCGACCAGGGCAAGCAACACCAACGTGAAGCCCGCCAAGGCGGCCCATTGCAACGGCGCCTTCCGCTCGGCGCGGAGCGAGGTGAAGATGCCCGCGACGACGAGGCCCCCGATGAAGCCACCGAGGTGCCCCTGCCAGGAGATGCCGTTGCCGAAGAAGGTGATGCCTGCGTTGATCAGGAGAATCGGCAGCAGCGGGGCGAGCGACTGTCCAGCCCTGACGAAGAGCACCACGAGGACACCCAGCAGACCGAAGATCGCGCCGGAGGCGCCGACGGTCGACCCGGCCGGTGCCGATGCCCACACGATCAGGGCAGAGCCCGCCAGGCCGGAGATCACGTAGAAGGCCAGGAATCGCAGCCGGCCCACGATCGGCTCGAGGAACGAGCCGAGCAGGTAGAGCGAGAACATGTTCACGGCCAGATGGATCAACGAGACGTGCGTGAACATCGAGGTCATCAGCTGCCAGACCGCCCCGTCATCGACTCCTGGCATCCATTGGTAGCCGCTCGACCGGCAGACCTCGCGGGGCACCGCGAACCCACCTTCCGGCGTGAGGCAGTAACCCTGCAGCCGGATCGCGAGGAAGTCGGCGATCCTCGAAGCAGCACCACCGGTGAACATGATGCTCAGCCACACCAGGACGTTGACGCCGAGGAGCGAGAAGGTCACCGGGAGCGCCCGGAACCCGACCCGCGCGCCGGTGAAGCGCTTGGGCTGGCGTACGGACTTCTGGCCCTCACGCACGCACTCGGGGCAGTGGAATCCCACCGAGGCGGGCGTCATGCAGTCAGGGCAGATGGGCCGGCTACAGCGCTGACAGCGGATATGCGTCTCACGGTCGGGGTGGCGGTAACAGACCGGCACCCCGACCGGGGTCGAGTCGGACAAGCTAGACGATCTCGACGGTCTCGATGACGACGGGCTCGACCGGGCGGTCCATCGCGCCGGTCTTGGTGCCGGAGATCGAGTCGACGGCCTTCTTCGACGCCTCGTCGGTGACCTCGCCGAAGATGGTGTGCTTGAAGTTCAGCCACGGCGCCTGGCCGGTGGTGATGAAGAACTGCGAGCCGTTGGTGCCGGGGCCGGCGTTGGCCATCGCGAGCAGGTAGGGCTTGTCGAAGGTGAGCTCGGGGTGCGGCTCGTCCTTGAAGGTGTAGCCCGGACCGCCCGTACCGGTGCCGAGCGGGCAACCGCCCTGGATCATGAACCCGGGGATGACACGGTGGAAGCCGAGACCGTCGTAGTAGGGGACGCCCGAGCGGTCCGCGTCGTCCTTGTACTCCTTGGTCCCCGTGGCGAGGCCGACGAAGTTGGCGACCGTCTCCGGAGCGTGGTTGGGGAACAAGGTGATCGTGATGTCACCGTGGTTGGTGTGGAGGATGGCCTTCTGGTCAGCCATGACCTGCCCTTCCGACATTGGGATTGGTACGGGATATAACGTCCCGATCCTCCCACATGGCCGGTCGAGATCAGGCGGCTGAGGCCTCGATCGCAACCCGCGTCATCTTGGTGGCGCGGTGCTCGGCCCAGAAGCTGAGCAGCGGGATGGTTCCGCACACAGCCGTGATGATGGTGAACGGCATCGGCCAGGCTGCCTTGCGTGACAGCAGAAAGGCGGTCAGCAGGAAGATCATGTAGAGCCAGCCGTGAGCGACACCCAGGTACTCCGAGATGTCAGCGCCCAGCTGCCAGCCGGCACCGCTGCCCTTGGCCAGCCAGGCGGCGTCGCTGACCCAGTACCCGTAGTGGAGCGGCAGGCCGATGAGGCACAGCACGACGAGCAGCACACCCACGATGGTGGCCATGATCCGATAGGCGGTCAGATTGCCGGAAAGACTCACGCCTTGGAGGGTACGTGGCTTTCCTGAGGCGCGTTCTCAGGGGTCGGCATCGCTTCCCCGTCGTTGTCGTCGTCGTTCTCGGGGTTCTCGTCGTCGTTCTCGGGCCGGGGGCGCAGGGTGTCACGCACGTAGCGCCACCACACGTAGATCGCGAAGACTCCGAACAGCCACCACTCGATCGCGTAGAGGAGGTTGCGCAGCCCGGTGGTCGCGTCCGGCTCGGGCAGCTGCGGCGCCGGCACGTCGGCGACGTCCGTGGCACCCTCGTTGACCGGCATCGAGCTGGTGGGCCAGTTGCCCTCGACCGGCGAGCGCACCACGTAGGCGCTGTAGAGGTCGTAGCTGGTGCGCGAGATCAGGTCGGAGATGTCGAGCTGCGGGAAGACGTTGTCGGACTTGCGGTCGTCGGCGACGTCGGTCCAGTCGCTGGGCTGCAGCCAGCCCGTGACGGTGACGTGTCCGCGTGGCGCGGGCGGGGCGGTGCCGACCTCCGGCGTCCAGCCGCGCACGACGTAGACGGCCGACTCGCCGGGTTTGTCACTACCAGTTTCGACCAGCACCGGCGTGACGGCCCAGAAGCCCACCTGAGAGCCCCGCTCCATCCCGTCGATGTAGATGGTCTCCTCGGGCATCCAGATGCCGGAGACGGTCACCGGGCGGCCGATCTGCTCCCAGGGGAAGGCGTCGTTGGGCCCGATCACGTCGCCGAACACCTTCGGCTTCGCGTGCACCAACTCCGCGACCTGGTCCTGCTTGTCCTGCTGGCTGGACTCGTACTGCCACACCCCGAGCAGCACTGCGCCGGTCACGAAGATCACCACCAGCGCGTGCGCACCCCAAAGCCTGGGGGAGAAGATCCCAAGTGAATAGGCGCTGCGCGAGGGACTGGTCTGGGCGGCCATAGCATCTCCCAGAGTACGGGGCCTCAGTCGCAGACCGCGAATGGGACGGGCTTGCTGGTGACCAGGGTGGCGGCCGTCACCGGGTTCGTCACCCGGAACCCGATCCCGCCCCGACGAGGGGTCGGCGACACCGTTGGTGAAGACCTTCTTGTACGCAGCGGCCCGATCGCCGAGCGCGAGTCGGACGAACAGGTCGTCACGGTCCTCACCGAGGCGCAGGGTGGCGAGTCCGCCGCCGAACTCGACCGAGTAGGCCTCGACGGGCGCGAGCCGGGTCTTCTCCTTCGGCCCGCCCTCGGCGCAGCCCTTGACGACGTACGTCGAAGTGGCCGGTCCTCCGGCGACGGCGACCATCGCCTCCTGAGCAGCCCAGTTCTCAGCATCCGGCGACACGGTGTTCTTGGTGATCAGGTGGGTCTTCGGGTCGAACCCGGCACCCTTCAAGGGACCGACACCGGCCTTGATCGCCGGTCCGGGCTTCACTCGGTCGGCGACCTTGATGACGAAGCCCTCCTTGCCGCCGCCGGCGAACCTCGCCTCCCAGGTCACGTCGGCCGCGCCCCACTTGAACTTGTCACGCAGCCGCTGGTCGACCTCGCGCAGCAGACCACCGCTGACCTGCGCGGCCTCTTTGTCGGCCCGCCTCCACAGCTCGTTCTGATCCGCGGGACTCGACCTGCTGGTGACGGCGTCGAGCCCGAAGAGGGACTTCACCTCGTCGTAGTCGGTCACGGCCAGCGTCTTCGCGCCGTCCGGCACGAGCGTCATGGCAGCCTCGACGGGGTCCATCGTCGCGGCGTACGCGGGGTAGCCGGCCTCCGCCGGGGCCGCTTCCGGCTTCTTCGGCTCGCCGTCCTCCCCGCAGCTGACCAGCGCCAGCGCCAGGCCAACAGCCAGCACAGAGATGCCCCATCGCCTCACGTTCACCTCAACGAGTATTCCGGATTCCCGTCACTCACGACGGCACATCCGCCCGCCGGATGGTTGACCACATCCGCCGAGGCGTCAGCCGCGTCGTCCGAGGCGTCACGAAATAGATGGAGGCCGCAGGCAGAATGCCTGCGGCCTCCTAATCCCGAGCGTCAGCGACCAGCGCCTGTGAGCTCAAGGGATTCAGGGAGAGGCTCGAGCACCGGATCGATGATCCGCGACGAGGCCTCCGACCGAGCGACCCGGCTGCGGCGCAGGTCCTTGACGGTCGTGAGGCGGCGCAGCCAACGGTCGGTGCCGTCGTAGCGAGCCGTGAACGGTTTGCGGCCGTGCAGCGCACGGTGGTTGTCGACGATGAGGATCTCGCCCGGAGCCAGCGCGACGTCCTCGACGTTCGCGGAGAGCTCCATGATGAGCAACTGGAGCGCACGGTCAGCCTCGACATCGCCCGGCAGGGCCGACATGTAGGGCGGGTCGAGCCGGACGTCGGGCGCCTGCGGGGAGCCGGAGAGAACCGCGGTCGGTGCGGCGAGCAGCTCACCCGCGCTGACGCCGGCCTCACGGAGGTTGCGCAGGTGCTCGTCGTCGGGACGGATCAGGTAGCGCGGCTCGAACAGCGGAGCGTATTCAGGGCCGGTCACGTCGATCGAGCTGATGCCGACCGCAGTGGTCGGGACCATGTCCTCGTTGCGGAGCGAGATCAGCCCGAGGTGGTCGCACCGAAGGCTGCTGAACGCGTCCTCGATGTGGAGGTCGAGCACCACATCGCTGCTGTGCCCGGTCTGCAGGCTCTCCTGCTTCTGGATCGGCAGGATGTTGTTGACCAGCTGGCCACCCTGCAGCGAAGACCAGGAGACGGCGTCGCCGAGCTGCGCCATGATCAGCGCGAGCCAGAAGTCGGCCATGTGCGGCGCTTGGGCCTCGGGGTGGTTCCAGTGCGGCGGGGTCGGGCCGGCGGTCACCGGGAGACCGCTGATCACCAGAGCGTCGGTCGCGTCGCCGTAGCGGAATGCGCGGAGCGCTTGAGCGACGCTGTCGGGAAGCTCGCCCCCGAGGAACGGCGCGGTCTCGAGGAACTCCGAGGCGACCGGGTTCTCGAACCGGTCGAGCAAGGAGTCCGAGAGCTTCGCTGCGGCCTGGGACTCTATGGGGGTCATCTCGACCCGGGTGACTACGGACTTTGCGCCCACGACATTGACCTTTCGGACTTTGCGGTGGAGGGTTTCGTCAGAGCGTTTTCTGCGTTTTCTGGCGCCCGCCATAAGGACTTCGGTGCTTTCGAGACCACTTTGTTCCGCCGTACGGAATTCAAACGAGTGATAGGTCCAAATATCGAGACGATAGGTATTAGGCCCCTTGTGTAATCGGCCTGGACCTGTTTAGGGAATGTATCCACGTTGCCGCCTGCCAGTTACCGAAGAATCGCCGGCCGGGCGCGGATTCCAGCGCCGCACGCCTCATCCAGACAGCCGTCTCGTCTGTTCGCGGGGCCCTGCCGGACGCGTGCTGCATCGACGATCTCAACAGCCTCCCGCCCCGAGATCCAGCGGTTCCTCGGGATCGAGCCGCACGGCATCCGCAACGTGCACCTGTGGTCGTTCTGCATCGGCGCCCGCAACGCGCTCGTCGGAGTCACCGTAGTGATCACCACCTGAAGCGCGCCAGAACATGCCTTGACCTGCTCTGTCAGTGCGAGATGGCGGTCGGCGAGCTCGTCGAGACCCTCGGGCTCGCCCAGCCGAACGTGTCCAAGCACCTGCGGACATTGGGCGAGGCGGATCTGGTGAACGTACGCATCGACGGACCGCGCCGCCACTACCGGTTGCGCGCCGAGCGGCTCCGGGAGCTGGAGGAGTGGCTGGCGCCGTACCGCCGCAGGTGGGCCGACCGTCTGGATGCGCTCGAGCGTCACCTGGACCAGCTCGACGACCCTGACCACGAGGAGAACTGAGAGATGACCACCACCGGCCCCTTGGGTGACGTGCTCCGCGACGGAGAGCGGACCGGACTTCGCTACGTACGACTGCTTCGCCACTCACCGGAGAAGGTGTGGCGGGCCCTGACGGAGTCGGACGGACTGCGGCACTGGTTCCCGACCGACATCGTCGGTGAGCGCACCGTCGGAGGCCGCCTGAGCCTCCCGTTCTGGCCCGAGGGGTTGGAGCTGGCGAGCACCGCCGAGGCAATCGAGGGGATGGGCGTCGACCCCGGCGGCTATGTCTCGGAAGGCGAGCTACGGGTGCGGGACCCGCCCCGGGCCTTCGAGTTCACCTGGGGGATGGACGGCCGAGCCGACCTGACCGACCTGCTCCGCTTCGAGCGGCCCCGTCCACAACACCGACACCGCGGTTGGCTGGCACGTCTGCCTGGACGAGCTCGCCGACCTCCTCGATGACGGCCCGACGACCGCGTCCGAGGAGGGCGTCGGCACTCCTCGTCCAGCGGGTCAAGGACCGGACCGACGAGCTGCGCCCGCCGTACGCCGCCATGATCACGACCTGAGTGACGGCGTAGCCGGCGGGCGAACGAATTTTCGTTCGCCCGCCCTCGGGGCATGTATCTGTCGATGAAACGACCCAGCACAGCGGGGGCCTCGTCTACCGTCGCCTGAAGATCCCGCGGCGGCGAGGACGGGGCTCTTCCGCGTGGACAGCCTGACGAGCCTTCTCGGCTCGCACCGCTCGACGATCAGCCCAGGCAGTCACCGTGGCGTCGGTATCACGCGGCATGGTGATCAGCGGCCGGACCCGACCGCCCGCGAGGCGGAGGGGCCCCTCGGGCAGCTACAACACTACTTCTCCTCGCGCGCAGCGATGCTGACCTTCTCGATGGAGTTTGCGGCCGAACAGACATCGCACCGGGTCACTCGAGGCCTGGCCACACTCGATGAACCTCCGCACCCCCGGGAAGTGCTGCGAGTGGTTGTCACCGAGATGCTTCCCCTGCATCCCGACGCCCGTGCCACCAGCCGCATGAACGCCGCATACGTCCTCGAGGCTCTGCACGACCCGGATCTGCATGAGCAGGCCTCCCTCGGACTACGGGAGGGACGGACCTCATCCTCGCGCTGACCGGGTTCACGCCGCTGCTCGACTCGACGTGGTCAAACCCCGAGGCCGCATTGGCAGCCACCGATCAGCACCTCGACAGACTCTTCTGTAGGTGACCGATCCGGCCTGGTCACGAGCCGGAAACCGCTCTCTGCTCTGGTGGAGCGTAGGGGACTCGAACCCCTAACCCCCTGCTTGCAAAGCAGGTGCGCTACCAATTGCGCCAACGCCCCGGACGGGTGTCCGTCGGTCAGCTCACCTTGTCGGTCGCGTCGGCCCAGTGACTCTTTTCGATGTTCGACTGGTCGAGCTTCTTCTTGGCGAGAACGATGCCAGCCGCGGCCAGCAGTACGAGGACGATCTTCTTCATGTCTTCTCCTGCAAGTCGTGGTGAGCATCGCTGCCCGTTAGACCAGGAAAGCGTACCGGGCCGCCATGAGGCGTACGAAATCACCCGCCGTTGGAGTCGGGCGCCAGACCGAGGGAGGCGATGGGAGTGCAGGTCATGTGGGTGCTCGCCCACATCCGGCCGATGAAGATCCCGAAGCCGTACGCCGCCGCCCGGCTGTAGGGCGAGGCGCCGGACTCGTAGGTCGTGATGAGCTCGCCGGAGACCTCGACGATCGCCTCGGCCATGTTGGGGAACTTGTACGTGCGCTGCACCGCGCCGACCGAGCCGTCCGGCTTCCGCTCGCAGATGAAGATCGTGCTCGGCCGGTGGCGGCCGAACGAGGAGGAGAAGACGTACTCGTCGCTGCGTACGACGACGCCTTGGACCTGCGGCGGGGTGGTGGTCGAGAGCACTGGCTCGGAGAAGTCCCACTCACCGTCCTCGGTCCTGGCGTAGGCGAAGAGCGTCTGCTTGCCGAAGCCTCCGACATAGAGCCGGTCTTCGCGGATGCGGCAGTAGGAGCCGGCCGCCACCTTCGCCGGCAGCTCGATCGGCTCCACCTCGGCACCCTTCGCCGATCCGCGGATCGCGGAGAGCGAGTAGCGGTAGAGGCGACCGGCGCCGCCGGCGCCCTTGGAGACCCACACGTCATCACCGTCGATCGCGACACCGCCGGCGTGCCCGGGGCCGGCCTTGCCGTCGTAGCCCACCAGCAGCACCTCGGCGGGGGTCTGGCCGCTCTTCAGGTCGACCAGCACCAGCGCCGAACCGTGGTCGTGGGAGTAGTAGCTCTGGGCCAGCAGGTCGGTCTCGGGGTCATGGCCCAGCCCCTGCGGGGTCCAGTCACCGACGCCACCGGTGGCCAGCGTCTTGGGGATGAGCGGACCGACGCGGCCGCCCAGCCGCTCCACCCACCTGTCGGTGCGCTTCATCCCGCCCCGGACCCACCGGCGCGTACGTCCCGGAAGGGAGTCGAGGTCGAACGGAAGGTCGATCTTCGTCATGTCCGTGATGTTCGCATGCGACTCCTACCGTGGACGGATGGCGTACCGCCCGATGGTCGGTACGTTGCTGGTGTGACGAGCGACCCCACTGCTTCTCCGGCCACGCCGACCTCCCGAGAGCTGATCGGTGCCATGAGCGGATTCGGGCGCGGCCTGCTGCGTCCACGGCGCCCGGACGAGCGCCTTCTCGCCTCGATCACCGACACCGGCCTGCCTCGGGGCGAGCGCACGGTGACGGTACGCACGATGCCTCAGGTGCCACGCAGCCTCCCGGCCGGCGGCCTCATCGAAGGCGCGGGCCTGCACAGGCGCGTACGCAACGCGATGACCTGCTTCATCGTCATCCACCCCGAGGCGACGTTCGTCGTCGACCCTTCCTACTGCCGCGACGCACCCGGCCGGGTCCTGACCGAGTTCCCGGTCCTATTTCGTCGGCTCGTGGCGCCTCCGGTGGGCACCATCCCCACCGTCGAATCGCTCCGATCGGCGCAGATCCAGCCCGACTTCGCCCTCCCCACCCATGCACACTGGGACCACGTCTGCGGCCTCCTGGACCTCCCCGGCCTTCCGGTGCGCCTGCGCACCATCGAGCGCGACTGGATCCTCGGCCCTGGCCGGCCTCCCGTCGGGGGAGTGCGCCCGGCGCTGACCGACGGCCGGGCGGTGGAGACGTACGACCTCGACGGCCCGCCCGTCGCGACCTTCACCGCATCCCACGACCTGTTCGGCGACAGCTCCGTCCTGCTGGTCGAGCTGGCCGGCCATACGCCGGGCAGCATCGGTGTCCTCGCCCGCACCCCGTCGGGCTGGGTCCTCATCGCCGGCGACGCCGCCTGGCACTACGACCAGGTCGACCTGATCAGACAGAAACCGGCCTTCCCCGGCGACCTCGTGGATGAGGACCGAGACGCCGCCTTCGCCACCCTGCACCGCCTGCACCTGGCCCGTCACCTGATGCGGGTCGTCCCCACCCACGACCACGACGCGTCCAGCCGGCTCTAGGACCGCCTGTACCAGCTTCCGTTCTGCCGGCCTCACCTAGTAGGAGGTGCGGGAACGGTACGGGAACCGGATGGTCCAGTGGCTCGCGAGAATACCCAGGTCCTGTGCATCCCTCATGACGTGAACGGGACGGGATCATCGACCATCCATGAAAGGACCAGATGTGAACTCCCGAAGGATCCCGGCTGGGATCATGATCGTTCTGATGGCCTGTGCCGCGCTTCTAGCCTCGCCCTCCACCGCAAGTGCCGACACCGGAAACCGCGACAACTGTCGTGGCTATGTTTCGAACTGGTGGTACTCGAGCTCTACCGTGAAGATGACGTACCGCGTCACCTGTGCTCGCACCCAAGACTCTATCTACGTCAGCGCCGACGTCGTTCGTCATGTGACCGGCCTCCCCAGCAGACGAGCCAGCAAGACGTGCTTGGACCGCTCCGCATGCTCGGTGACGGCGTCGATCTCCAATCCGTCCGGCACTCAGGTGTTCAGCGGCTCCGCATTCTCTGCAAACGCACGGCGCAACGGTTACGACATCCGCTGTGGATGGGCGGCAGGACAGCCGTCAGTTACGGACGGGCTGATGACCTGCACCGCTTCCGAGCTACGCGTGTGAGACGAGCTCGCCGTCCAGCCTGCAGCTGCCAACGTCGTAACTGCTCGATCGTCTAGGTGTGCTTTGGACGGTCGCTCTGGACAGGCGGTTCTCAGGCGACTTGGGCGCTCGGTCTACGGACTGGGCGCCCTCTTCGTCTTGTCCGGCGTTGATTGGAGGAGCACGCAAAGCACCCTGAGTCGGCAGAGGGTCTTCTCTCGAGAAGATCTCCGGTACGGCGGACGCAGCGTCCAACCGGATCCTCGGAACACCCTGGAGATATCCGACGAAAATGACCCTCAAAACGAGGAAGAGGCCCCCGATGGGAGCCTCTGACCTGCGGAAACGAGTGGTGCGCTTAGGAGGACTTGAACCTCCGACCCCCACATTATCAGTGTGGTGCTCTAACCGTCTGAGCTATAAGCGCAGGCGCCAACTGGAGGGTGGAAGCCCCTACCAGCGGGCGAGACGAAACATTACCCGGCAGCTCCCCAGGGAACCAAAACGATGAGACCTCGGCGGCCCTGGGGAATTCTGTCCGAGCCTGGTTCGGACAGACTTCCCCCAGGGTTAGAGTTCCAACATGTCCGACTCGGAGGACCTGCGGGAACGCCATGCGCGTGAGGATGCGGCGCGGATGCTCGATGCTCAGAGGCGGATGCAGGACGGCGTGACCACCTACGCTCAGCTCACCGCAGGCGGCCTCAGCAGGATCGACATCGAGAGAGCCGTACGCCACAACGAGTTGCGCCGAGTGCACCCGCGCGTCTATGTCGACCACACCGGACCGCTCACCTGGGAGCAACGTGCCTGGGCCGCAGTGCTCTACGCCGCTCCGGCTCTGCTCTGCAGGGAGAGCCTCGAAGCGCCGCGAGGGCGCGACGCCGGACGGCCGATCCACGTCGCCATCGACCACTCCCGCAAGGTGATGACTCAGCCTGGCATCGTCATCCACCGGATGCGCGACCTGAAGCTGAAAGCGTACGGAGGCACGCCGCCGCGTCTCAAGGTCGAGGACAACGCACTGGCCATGGCACACGAGGCCGGGTCCGAGATCGAGGCGATCGCACGGGTCGCTGAGGCGGCAAGCCGGTCCTTTGTCACTGCGGCCACCCTTCAGAAGGCCCTGAACCGCGCACACTCCTTACGCCGCCGCAAGCTCATCCAAGGGTTGGTGGATGACCTCGCCACCGGCACGCACTCGGTGCTCGAGCACGGCTACCTCACGAAGATCGAGCGGGCTCATGGGCTCCCGGCGGGACGGCGCCAGTCGCCGCGGATCGGCGCATCAGGCAACCAGTTCCGCGACGTCGAGTACGAGGGGTACGCATTGGTGGTCGAGCTCGACGGCGCGCTAGGCCACGACTCCTGGCGCGATCAGGCCCGAGATGCGGACCGTACGTTGGACGACCTGGCGGAGCTGGGAGCGGTTACCGCGAGACTGCGGTTTCACCAGGTGTTCGACACCCCGTGCCAGACCGCAGCTCGCGTGGGACGGATCCTCACCAGGGCCGGCTGGAACGGGAAGGTGCGGCGCTGTGGGGAGAACTGCCGCCTGCACGAATGAACCTGGGGAGGGCTGTCCGAACAGTGCTCGGACTACCCTCCCCAGGTTGCAGACTCTCGTCGGGCTCAGTTCTCGGTGAGCTCGACTTCGACGCCGCCCAGGAGCGCGGCGGCCATGTTGTAGAGGAAGGCGGACAGGGTCGCTACCGCCGTCATCAGGACGATGTTGACCACCGAGACGACCATGGTGAAGCCCATGATGCGGGAGAGGCCGAGATAGTCCTGCACGTTCCAGCCGGCGCTGGAGTCACCGACGACGTCCTTGACGGCCTGGTTGATCGCGTCCCACACGCCGGCGGCACCGAGCACCGACCAGATGACGAAGACGGCGACGATCACCACGACGCTGAGCGCGATCGAGAGCAGGAAGGCCATCTTCATGACCGACCAAGGGTCGATCCGGCTCAAGCTCAGCCGGGCTCGGCGCGACGACCCGCCGGCCGCGGCCCGCTCCGCACCGGCAGGGCCGGAGGTGCGGGCGGTCGAGGCCACCGCGGAGGCGGCTGCCGAGGTCGTGCGCTTGAACTCACTGGCCGCGTTGGCGACCGTGCCAGTGAGGCGCTGGGTCACCGGCTGTGCGGTCTCGTTCCGCTCGGTCATCGCGACTCCCCCGGTCGTGTCGTCGGCGGTGCGGTCCGTCATCAGGATTCATCTTCCGTGGTCGACTCGGACGACGCTCCGTGCTCGCCGTCTTCACCGATTGTGACATCATCTGCAACCTCTGTCCCGGCGACAGCCTCATCGTCGACCTCACGGGCCTCGATGGAACGGGCCACGACAGCGACCGAGTCGCCCTTCTTGGGTGAGACGAACTTGACGCCCTGGGTGGAGCGACCGGTGGCGCGGAAGTCGGCGTTGATCGGGCTGCGTACGACCTGACCGGTCGCGGTGATCGAGAGGATCTCGTCGCCGTCGACCACGATGAACGCGCCGACCAGGCCGCCGCGGTCGGCGTTGGCCAGAGCCATCGTCTTGATGCCCAGACCGCCGCGGGACTGCAGCCGGTAGTCGGAGATCTTCGTACGCTTGGCGAAACCGCCGTCGGTCATGGTGAAGACGAACTGCTCCTTGACCTCGTCCGGCGACTCGGCGCCCGAGACGGGAGCCGCGACGTCGGCGGTGTCCTCGTTGGCCTCGGAGAGCCCGGCCGCGATCTCGGCGGCGACGTGCTCGGCCCGGATGACCGACATCGACAGCAGCGAGTCGCCCTCACGGAACTTCATGCCGGTGACACCCGACGTCGCTCGACCCATCGGGCGCAGCTGACCGTCGTCGGCGCGGAACCGGATCGCCTGGCCCTTGCGGGAGACCAGCAGGATGTCGTCCTCGGAGTTGACCAGCTCGGCGCCGATCAGCTCGTCGTCGTCCTCGCGGAAGTTGATCGCGATGACACCCGCCTGACGAGGCGAGTTGTAGTCCGCGAGACGGGTCTTCTTGATCAGACCGGACCGGGTGGCCAGCACGAGGTAGGGCGCCTGGTCGTAGTCGCGGATCGCGAGCACCTGGGCGATCGACTCGTCCGGCTGGAACGAGAGCAGCCCGGCGACGTGCCCACCCTTGGCGTCACGCGCCGCCTCGGGCAGGTTGTAGGCCTTGATCCGGTAGACCCGGCCGGCAGTGGTGAAGAAGAGCAGCCAGTGGTGGTTGGTGGTTGCGATGAAGTGCTCGACCACGTCGTCGCCGCGCAGGGTGGCGCCGCGTACGCCCTTCCCGCCGCGCTTCTGGGTGCGGTATTCACCCGCGAGGGTGCGCTTGGCGTAGCCACCGCGAGTGATCGAGACGACCAGCTCCTCGTCGGGGATGAGGTCCTCCATGGAGAGGTCCCCGTCGGCCGCGATGATCTGCGTGCGGCGGTCGTCGCCGTACTTCGCGACGATCTCTTCGAGCTCCTCCCCGACGATCCGACGCTGGCGGGCGACGTTGGCGAGGATGTCCTCGAGGTCGGCGATGATGACCTCGAGGTCGGCGAGGCGGTCGACGATCTTCTGCCGCTCCAGCGCCGCGAGACGACGCAGCTGCATGTCGAGGATCGCGTTGGCCTGGATCTCGTCGATCTCGAGCAGCCGGATCAGGCCCTGGCGGGCGTCGTCGACCTCGGGGGAGGAGCGGATCAGCGCGATGACCGCGTCGAGCTGGTCGAGCGCTTTGACCAGACCGCGCCAGATGTGGGCGTCTTCCTCCGCCTTGCGCAGCCGGAATGCCGTACGCCTCCGGATGACGTCGATCTGGTGCTCGACCCAGTGGGAGATGAACTGGTCGAGGGTCAGGGTGCGCGGCACCCCGTCGACCAGCGCCAGCATGTTGGCGGAGAAGTTGGTCTGCAGCTCGGTGTGCTTGAGCAGGTTGTTGAGTACGACGCGGGCGACCGCATCACGCTTGAGCACGACCACGAGCTGCTGCCCGGTGCGGGATGAGGTGTTGTCCTTGACGTCCGCGATGCCCTGGACCCTGCCGGTGTCGGCCAGGTCGGCGATCTTCTGGGCGAGGTTGTCCGGGTTCACCATGTAGGGGAGCTCGGTGACGATCAGGTTCGTACGACCCGACTTGTCCTCGTCGACCTCGATCACCGCACGCTGGGTGATCGAGCCACGACCGGTGCGGTAGGCCTGCTGGATGCCCTCGTTGCCGACGATCAGCGCGCCGTTGGGGAAGTCGGGGCCCTTGATCCGCTCGAGAAGCGCGTCCAGGAGCTCCTCACGAGTGGCGTCGGGGTGCTCGAGCGCCCACTTGGCACCGGAGGCGACTTCACGCAGGTTGTGCGGCGGGATGTTGGTCGCCATGCCGACCGCGATGCCGGCCGAGCCGTTGACCAGCAGGTTGGGGAACCGCGCCGGCAGGATGGCCGGCTCCTGGGAGCGGCCGTCGTAGTTGGGACCGAAGTCGACGGTGTCCTCGGTGATGTCGCGGACCATCTCCAGCGCCAGCGGCGCCATCCGGCACTCGGTGTAACGCATGGCCGCGGCCGGGTCGTTGCCGGGCGAGCCGAAGTTGCCCTGGCCGTGGATCAGCGGGTTGCGCAGCACCCACGGCTGCGCGAGCCGGACCAGGGTGTCGTAGATCGCCGAGTCGCCGTGGGGGTGGTAGTTACCCATGACCTCACCGACGACACGGGCGCACTTGGAGAACCCGCGGTCGGGGCGGTAGCCCCCGTCGTACATCGCATAGAGCACCCGGCGGTGGACGGGCTTCAACCCGTCGCGTACGTCAGGCAGCGCCCGGCCGACGATGACGGCCATGGCGTAGTCGATGTAGCTGGCCTGCATCGAGGACTGCAGCTCGATGGTCTCGATCCGGCCGCCGGCAGCGGTCTGCCCGGGGCCTTCCGGAGGAGTGTCGGTCACGATTTCACTTTCTGCATGCGTCTATCGGTATCTCGGGCCTCGGCGAGACTCAGATATCGAGGAATCGGACGTCCTTGGCGTTGCGCTGGATGAAGGAGCGTCGCTCGGCGACGTCCTCACCCATGAGGATGGAGAAGATCTCGTCGGCGTGAGCGGCGTCCTCGAGGGTGACCTGGAGCAGCAGTCGCTGCGACGGGTCCATCGTGGTCTCCCACAGCTCGTCGGCGTTCATCTCGCCCAGACCCTTGTAGCGCTGGACCGCGTTCTCCTTGGGCAACTTCTTGCCCTGCTCGAGACCGTCGCGCATGAGCGCGTCGCGCTCGGAGTCGGAGTAGACGAACTCGTGCTCGGCCGGCTTGTTCCAGCGCAGCCGGTAGAGCGGCGGCTGGGCGAGGTAGACGTAGCCCTGCTCGATCAGCGGCTTCATGAACCGGAACAGCAGCGTCAGCAGCAGCGTGTTGATGTGGTGACCGTCGACGTCGGCGTCGGCCATCATCACGATCTTGTGGTAGCGCAGCCGGTTGATGTCGAAGTCGTCGTGGACGCCGGTGCCCAGCGCGGAGATGATCGACTGGACCTCCTGGTTGGCGAGCACCTTGTCGATCCGCGCCTTCTCGACGTTGAGGATCTTGCCTCGGATCGGGAGGATCGCCTGGATGCGCGGGTCGCGGCCGGACTTGGCCGAGCCGCCCGCGGAGTCACCCTCGACGACGAAGATCTCGCACTCTTCGGGGTTGGTCGACTGGCAGTCGGCGAGCTTGCCGGGCAGGCCGCCACCGCCGCCGATGCCCTTGCGGTTGCGGGCGAGGTCGCGGGCCTTGCGGGCGGCGATCCGAGCCGAGGCGGCAGCCATCGACTTGCGGATGATCTCCTTGCCCTCGGCCGGGTTCTCCTCCAGCCAGGCGCCGAGGCGGTCGTTGACCGCGCCCTGCACGAAGCCCTTGACCTCGGTGTTGCCGAGCTTGTCCTTGGTCTGACCCTCGAACTGCGGCTCGCTGATCTTCACCGAGATGATCGCGGTGAGACCCTCCCGGATGTCGTCACCGGTGAGCCGGTCCTCCTTCTTCTTGATCTGGCCCCACTCCTCGCCCCAGCGGTTGATCAGGGTGGTGAGCGCGGCACGGAAGCCCTCTTCGTGGGTGCCGCCGCCGGGGGTGTTGACCGTGTTGGCGAAGGTGTGGACCGACTCGTTGTACGAGGACGCCTGCCACTGCATCGCGATCTCGACGCTCATCGGGTTGGACGCCTTGTGGTCGGTCTCGGTCTCGAAGGCGATGATGCTCGAGACCGGCGTCTTGCGCTTGTTCAGGTGGTCGACGTAGTCGGCCAGACCGCGCTCGTAGTAGAAGGACTGCTCCAGGACCCGCTCACCGTTGCCGGAGCTGTGCAGCTCGTCGGCGCCGTCGGTGTCCTGCTCGACGGTGCCGTCCTCGACCGCCTCGGCGATCGCGGACGCCTGCGGCCGCTCGTCGCGCAGCTCGATCCGCAGCCCCTTGTTCAGGAACGCGGTCTCGCGGAAGTGACTCGAGATCGTCTCGAGGTTGTACTCGGTCGACTCGAAGATGTCGCTCGACGCGTTCCACGAGATCGTGGTGCCGGTGCGCTCGCCCTCTTCGAGCTCGCGCACCTCACGAAGGTCGTAGTCGGGTACGCCGCTGGTGAACTGCTGCTCCCACAACCGGCCCCGGTTCTTGATCTCCATGTGAAGGCTGGTCGAGAGCGCGTTCACCACGGAGGAGCCCACGCCGTGCAGACCACCGGAGACCTTGTAGCCGCCTCCGCCGAACTTGCCACCGGCGTGCAGCACGGTCAGCGCCAGGGTCGCGGCGGGGATGTCCTGGCCGGCCGCGGTGTCGGTCGGGATGCCTCGGCCGTTGTCGGAGACGCTCACCCAGCCGTCCTCGCGCAGCGTCACCTGGATGGTGTCGCAGTAGCCGGCGAGGGCCTCGTCGACCGCGTTGTCCACGATCTCCCAGATCAGGTGGTGCAGTCCCCGGGCCCCGGTCGAGCCGATGTACATACCCGGTCGTTTGCGGACCGCTTCGAGCCCTTCGAGAACCTGGATGGCAGACGCGTCGTATGCGACTCCGTCTACGGTCTCGTCGTCCGGCATGGGAGTCGTCTGGTCGGCAGCGGTCACCGGTGCGATCCACCTGTCATTTCGGTCCGGAATCGGACATGGTGTCGGTCGGGCATGCAGCGGGCCGACCTGCGCCGGGTAGTGGCACCTAGGACGGTCGACCCAATCCCCATAATACCCCGTAGAACCCCGGATTCCACGCAGGCGGCCCATCCTGAGGGGGAACTGTGATCGAAATGAGCGTCTGTGCGTCTCCTGACGGTGTCTCTGCGCCCTCAGCAGGGGGCTCGGTGAGTCCCTATACGTCCTCGGGACGCTTAGAGCGGCAGATCGCGGCTCACGCGCCGCGCCTCGAACACGTGTTCACGAGTGGCCGCGCCTCGGCCTCAGCCGTAGGTGTCGCGCGGCCCGCGACCGTCGCGTAGGCCCCGAGGCCCCTTCTTCCACGAGGGCAGATGGGGGCCGAGAACCTCGATGATGAGGACGGTCCCATGACCCAGCTCCTCGTTGAGGCGCTTGACCAGGGTCGGCGCGAGCAGCTTGAGCTGGGTGGCCCACGCGGTCGAGTCGGTGCGCACGGACAGCTTGCCGTCGGCGTACGACTCGGGGGTGGTGTGGTCGGCGATCTCCTCGCCGACGATGTCCGCCCATCGGGCCATCACGCCGTGCACCCGCAGCGAGGTGTCCCAGCCGTGGTCGTCGACCATCCGGCTGACCACCGATTCGATCATCTGGGGGTCACGGTCGTCGGGTCGGGCGCCGGAGACCGTGCCTCGTCGGGTGGCGTTGTCCAGCCGCGTACGCCGCTTCTTCCTCGTCCCTGCCTTCTGGGCGGGCATCTTGGCCGTGGCCCGGGTCAGGGAGCGGGCTAGGTCTAGGCCGTCGGGCCGCTTTTCGGGTTCTTCCTCACCGCCTTCGGCGGTGGTCTCGACAGGCTCGACCACCGGCTCGTCACTCATCGCGGGTCACCTCGCCGGCCGTGACGTGGTAGCGGGCGCCGGCGAGCGCGGCAGGTACGTCCTCGGGGACCGCGGCGGTGACGAGGACCTGCTCGGCGTCGGCCACCAACTCGGCCAGCTGGACACGCCTTTGGCTGTCGAGCTCCGCGAAGACGTCGTCGAGGATCAGGATCGGGTCGTCGCCGTCGGCCCGCAGCAGGTCGTACGCAGCCAACCGGAGCGCCAGCGCGAAGGACCAGGACTCGCCGTGGCTGGCGTAGCCCTTGACCGGGAGGCGCTCGGCGCCGGCGCCGTGGCCCAGGTGCAGCAGCAGGTCGTCACGGTGGGGGCCGACCAGGCTGATGCCCCGGTCGAGCTCGTCCTTCTGGCGTCTTGCCAGCTCGGACAGGATCGTCTGGCGAAGAGTCTCCACCGGCGGGGTGGTCTCGACAGGCTCGACCACCTCGACCACCGATCGATAGGTGATCTCGGCGTCGTCCCGGCTGGCACCGCGGGCGACCGTCTCGTAGGCCTTGCCGACGTAAGGCTTCAAGGCTTCGACGAGAGAGAGTCGCTGAGCGAGGATCTCGGCGCCGATGGTTGCCAAGTGCTCGTCCCAGACGGCCAAGGTGGCCAGCGCACCCTCTCGGGCGGAGCCACGCGCGAGGCCGGCGGTCTTGAGGAGCGAGTTTCGTTGCTTCAGGACGCGGTCGTAGTCGCTGCGCACCCCGGCCAGGCGGGGGGAGCGCAGGATCATCAGGTCGTCGAGGAACCGCCGCCGGTCGGAGGGATCCCCCTTGACCAGGGTCAGGTCCTCGGGGGAGAAGACGACGGTGCGGACCACCCCGACCAGGTCACGGGTGCGGGGGAGCGGGCTCCTGTTGATCCGGGCCTTGTTGGCACGGCCCGCGTTGATCTCGACCTCGAGCGTCGCGGTGCGACCGTCACGCACCACCGCGGCGCGCACGACGGCCTGGTCGGCACCGGCCCGGACCAGGGGTGCGTCGGTGGCGACCCGGTGGGACTGCAGCCGGGAGAGATAGTCGATCGCCTCGACCAGGTTCGTCTTGCCCTGACCGTTTCGTCCGACGAAGGCCGTCACGCCTGCCTCGAGCGGGACCTCGACGCTCTGATAGGAGCGGAAGTCGTGAAGAGAGAGGTGTGAGACGTACATCGGGTTTCCTCTCTCGTTAAGGTGCCTGCATGACCCAGTCTCCCAACCCTTACGGCCCGCCTCCAGGGCAACCCGCCTACGGCGCACCGGCAGGGCCTTTCTATCTGTCGGTGATGGGCCAGGTCCACGGGCCGTACCCGGTCGAGCAGCTCGCTCACATGGCGGCCGCGGGCCAGATCAAGTCCGACACCCCGGCCAGCCTCGGCACCGACCAGCAGTGGTTTCCCGTGAAACAGGTGCCGGGTGTCTTCTCGAGCCGGGAGTGGCTCGTCGCGCTGCTGCTCTCGATCTTCCTGGGTGGGTTCGGAATCGACCGGTTCTACGTCGGGCAGATCGGGCTCGGCATTCTCAAGCTGATCACCTGTGGTGGCTTCGGCGTCTGGGCGATCATCGACCTCATCCTGATCATCGTGAGAAAGTTCCCGGATGTCGACGGCAAACCCCTCGCCTGACCTGCGTCAGCGCTTCGCGGCGGTGAGCTCCACGGAGATCACCGCCGCCATCGGCGTCGGCGGGATCGCGATCGCGACGCTCCTGCCCGCCGGCGGCATCGAGGACGGCCCGGTGCTCTGCCCGTTCCGTGCGCTCACCGGCCTGCCCTGCCCGGGCTGTGGCCTGACCCGGTCGTGGGTCTACCTGATGCACGGCGACGTCGGCCCGGCGCTGGCCAGCAACTGGTTCGGCCCGGTCCTCATCCTGGCGGTCATCGCCCTGGTCGTCACCTCCGTGCGCGCCCGCTCGGCCGGGAAACGCCCCGCTGACCTGGACAATCTCGTCCGTAACCCGATCGTGCTCGGGACCTTCGCGCTCTTCCTCACCTACGGTGCAGCGCGCCTGATCCTCACCCTCGCCGGAGTCGTAGACCCCATCTAAAGGTGGTCGAGCTTGTCGAGACCACCCTCACCAACCGCGGAACCCTCAGGCCTCGGACTCCGAGATCACCGCGTGCCCACCGAACCCGTTACGCATCGCGGCAACCGCCTTCATGGCGTGATCGTCCTTCTGCCGTGAGACGAACCGCGCGAAGAGCGAGGCCGAGATCGCGGGCATCGGGACGGCGTTCTCGATCGCGGCCTCGACGGTCCACCGACCCTCGCCCGAGTCGTCGGCGTAGCCCCTGATCTTGTCGAGGTGCTCGTCGGCGCGCAGCTGCTCGACGAGAAGATCGAGAAGCCAGGAACGTACGACCGTTCCGGTCCGCCACGAGGCGAAGATCTCCGGGACGTTGTCGACGATGTCGACCTTGTCGAGGAGCTCCCAGCCCTCGGCGTAGGCCTGCATCATCGCGTACTCGATGCCGTTGTGGACCATCTTGGAGAAGTGGCCGGCCCCGGGGGTCGAGCCGCAGTGGACCAGGCCGTCCTCGGTGCCGGACGGCTTGAGCGCCTCGAAGGCAGGCATCACCTTGGCGGCGTTCTCATCGGAGCCGCCGTACATCAGGGCGTAGCCGTTCTGGAGACCCCAGACACCACCGGAGACACCGCAGTCGACGAAGCCGATGCCCTGCTCAGCGAGGCTCTC
This sequence comes from Nocardioides sp. NPDC006273, assembly GCF_040613495.1. Taxonomy (NCBI): domain Bacteria; kingdom Bacillati; phylum Actinomycetota; class Actinomycetes; order Propionibacteriales; family Nocardioidaceae; genus Nocardioides; species Nocardioides sp. NPDC006273. Next base: position 133,194 of record NZ_JBEXSD010000004.1, read on the forward strand.
GGCGTTCTTGGCGTCGTCGGTGTATTTCGAGTTGCCGCCGTCGACGACCAGGTCGCCCTCGCCGAGGAGCTCCTTGAGCTCGGCGATCGTGGAGCGGGTCGGCTCGCCCGCCGGCACCATCACCCAGACCACCTTCGGGCTGGGCAGCGCCTCGACCATCTCCGCGAGGCTCGCCACGTCGGCGAGATCCGGGTTGCGGTCGTATCCGACGACGGTGTGGCCAGCCTCCCGCAGCCGGGTGCGCATGTTGCCACCCATCTTGCCGAGGCCGACGAGTCCGATGTGCATGCGAGATTCCTTCAGATTCGGTGGTCGAGCTCAATACCGGTGGTCGAGCTTGTCGAGACCACCCTACGAGCGAGGGGTGAGCGAGAGAAGGTCAGGAGAGCAGGCGCCGCGGCATCAGCAGGTAGCGGAACCCCGGCTCCTCGCCGCCCTCGGCCGGCTTGCCGCTGATCACCACCGGCTTCGGAGCCTGCGTGAAGGCGAGCTCGACGACCTGCTGATCGATGGCCTGCAGCCCGTCGAGGAGGAACTGCGGGTTGAACCCGGTGGTGAGCCCCTCGCCCTCCATGGTCGCCTCGATGGACTCGGACGCCTGGGCCTCGTCGCCGGAGCCTGCGTCGAGGGTGAGGACGCCGTCCTCGAAGACCATCTGGACCGCGGTGTTGCGCTCGGCGACCAGCGCGACGCGCTTGACCGACTCGATCAAGGAGGCCTTGTCGACGAGCGCGGTGGTGAGGTGCTCGGCCGGGAACAGGCTGCGCACCTTCGGGAACTCGCCGTCGAGCAGGCGCGTCGTGGTGCGCCGTACGCCACCCGCGGCCGCGCCCTCGAAGCCGATGATCCCCTCACCGGTGCCGGTGGTGGACAGCGCGAGGGTGACTTCGCTGCCGCTGGTCAGCGACTTGGCGGTGTCACCGAGCACCTTGGCCGGCACCAGCGCGGCCATGCTCTCGTCGGGGGTCGCCGGGTTCCACTCGAGCTCCCGGTGGGAGAGCCGGAAGCGGTCGGTGGCGAGCAGCGAGATCGTGGATCCCTCGATCTCGAGCCGCACGCCGGTCAGGACCGGGAGCATGTCGTCGCGGCCGGCGGCGGTCACGGCCTGGGCGACGGCGTGGGCGAACAGCTCCGACTTCACGGTGCCGGCCGCGGTCGGCATCTCCGGCAGGGTCGGGTAGTCCTCGACCGGCATCGTCTGCAGGCTGAACCTCGCGCTCCCGCAGGTGAGCGAGACGCGGGATCCGTCGGTGACCATCTCGACCGGCTTGGCCGGGAGGCTGCGACAGATGTCGGCGAGCAGCTTGCCCGACACCAGTGCCTTGCCCTCGTCGGCGACCTCGGCCGAGAGCGTCGCTCGCGCTGAGGTCTCGTAGTCGAAGGTCGAGAGCATCAGGCCCTCGTGACCCGCCTCGATCAGGAGGCCGGAGAGCACCGGGGTGCTGGGGCGGACCGGAAGGCTGCGGGCAGCCCAGGCGACGGCATCCGCGAACACGTCGCGGTCGACGCGGAACTTCACGATGACCTGTCCTTCTTCTAACTCGACATCGGGGCGTTTGGGGACATGCGGTCCGGGCTGTGCTTGAACCTTGAGGGGAAGACGCCACCGGTTCCGGAACGCCCCCGCGTTGACATGACCTGGAGTACGCATCCTGCCACGGACCGCCGACAACCGGTAAGCGCTCAGCCGTCTCGGCTCTGCACAGGCGTGCCTGTGGACTTCGGATGGCCGAGCGAGTTGTCCCCAGGGAAGGGCGCTCGTGGAATTTCACCGAGGATCCGTGGATTAAATAGTTTCGTACGTCGTAAGAGCATCTGTGGGAAATGTGGATGAAGCACGTCTTCCCAGGTGGCAGCCGCAAATATGATTCCACAGGGGGTGTGGACGCCCTGCTGAAATGACGCACGTCACTGTGGGCTGTGGAGAGCCGTCGGGACTTCTGAGTGTTTTGTGCACAGGCCATCCCCTTTTCCATCCCATTTGAACGGCCGGTTCTCCACAGGTTTCGCCCAACCTGTGGGCTGTGGAGAACCTTGGGAGAACCTCGGGAAATCTCGGTCTGTGGGTTTTGGAAATCCCAAAACGCGGACGAGGCGCCTGTGGACGAGCCTCGGGAGACGCCGCAAGGCACCGGCCGTCGAGCCTGGCGAGACCACCTGAGGCACACAGAAGCCAGCGATCGAGCCCGTCGAGACCACGGAAAGAACCGGTGGTCGAGCCTGTCGAGACCCCCCGACCGTGACTCACGGGGTGGTCTCGACAAGCTCGACCACCGGTGGTGGTCGCTGCCTGCGTACGTCCGGGTCTAGGCCTGGCGCGCCTGCATCTTGACGCGGTTGGTGAGCTCGGAGACCTGGTTGAAGACCGCGCGGCGCTCGGCGAGGAGCTGGTTGATCTTCCGCTCGGCGTACATCACCGTGGTGTGGTCGCGGCCGCCGAAGTGCTTGCCGATCTTGGGCAGAGAGTCCTCGGTGAGCTCACGGCACAGATACATGGCGATCTGGCGGGCCATGACGAGGTGACGCCCGCGCGACGGTCCGGTGAGCTCGTCGATCGACAGCCCGAAGTAGGCCGCGGTCTGGGCGATGATCAGGCCGGCAGTGATCTCCGGCTCGCCACCGTCGGGGATGAGATCCTTGAGCACGATCTCGGCCAGCGTCAGATCGACGTCCTGCCGGTTGAGGTTGGCGAACGCGGTCACCCGGATCAGCGCACCCTCGAGCTCACGGATGTTGGTCTGGATCTTGCTCGCGATGAACTCGAGCACGTCCGGCGGTGCGGTGAGCCGCTCCATCGCCGCCTTCTTGCGAAGGATCGCGATGCGGGTCTCGATGTCGGGCGGTTGGACGTCGGTGATCAGACCCCACTCGAACCGGTTGCGCAGCCGGTCCTCCAGCGCCTCGAGCCGCTTGGGCGGACGGTCGGAGGTCAGCACGATCTGCTTGTTGGCGTTGTGGAGCGTGTTGAAGGTGTGGAAGAACTCCTCCTGCGTCTGGGTCTTCCCCTCCAGGAACTGGATGTCGTCGATCAGCAGGACGTCCACATCGCGGTAGCGCCGCTTGAACCGGTCCTGCCGGTCATCGCGGATCGCGTTGATGAACTCGTTGGTGAACTCCTCCGAGCTGACGTAGCGCACCTTCGCCCCGGAGTAGAGGCTCCGGACGTAGTGGCCGATCGCGTGCAGCAGATGGGTCTTGCCGAGACCTGACTCGCCGTAGACGAGCAGCGGGTTGTAGGCCTTGCCCGGTGCTTCGCTGACCGCGACTGCGGCCGCGTGCGGGAACCGGTTGGAGGACCCGATGACGAACGTCTCGAAGGTGTACTTCGGGTTCAGCCGGGTCTCGAGGACGTTGTGGTTGGGCTCGCTCGGTCGGGTCGGCGGACCAGGGACGAGCGGCCGCGGTGGGACCGGCTCCTCGACAGGGGCCACGGGAGGACGCGGGGGATTTGTCGACATATCGCCATAGCCGGGGCGTACGTCGTCGTTCCCCGCGGGCTGGGCCGGCTGCTGAGTGGGCGGCGGCGCGATGGGGGCCTGCGGACCGGCGTACGCCGCGGGCGCCTCCGGCTCCTCGCGTGGCCCGGCAGGGGGCGGGCCGGGGATGAGGCCCGGCGCGTTGGGTGGGTAGACCGACTGATGCGGGAAGGCCGTCTGGCTGGGGTACGCCGACTGGCCCGGGAAGGCCGTCTGCTGCTGAAGGGCAGCAGCGGCGGCAGCGTCTGCCGCGGCGATCTCCCGCTCGGAGATCATGATCGCCTGGGTGTCGGGATCGGGCGTGACGTCGAGGTCAGGGTTCACGGTGACCGCGATGCGGATCTCGCGATGGAAGATCTCGCCCAGCGACTTCTCCAGGGAGCCACGCAGACGGCCTTCGATCTGGTTGCGGGTGAAGTCGTTGGGGACCTCGACGATCGCGGTCGACCCGTGCAGAGTGAGCGGTTCGCTGTCTCGGAGCCAGGCGCGCTGGTTAGGCGGAAGCTCGGCGACCACCCGCGTCCATGCGGACTGGAGATCTGGCTGTGGTTCTGGCGCGAGGCCGGAGTGCTCCACAGGTTCCTGCCTTCCCTGATGGATCGGGTGGTGGTCTTGTACTGATGCAGCCTGGATTGATGCAGCGGTCTGGTCTACATCCTCCACAGACTTTTCCACAAGCTGTGGAGCATCCCCGAATGTAGGCATCGGAGACCAACCGAGACACGTTGCCGTCCGCGAGAATCCGACCGTATCGGCAGGTCAGGTGGGAAAATAAGATCCCAGCGTGGCATCCCCCCGAATGCGGCCGAAGCTCCTGGCGATGTGCAGGGAAACCTCGGTAGAGGACGAAGTTACCGGCTGGCGGCGGTCCCGGGCAAGCCGTCCTCCACAGGTGGAGGGTGAATCACAGGGGTGTGATAGGGCGCGGGTTTGACCGTGGTTTCGCCGTCCACGTACCGTTGCTAGGTCACCTGGTCTACGGGTGCCGCATGTCCACGCCTCGTCGGGGCGCGGACGGGCGGTGCTTGTTGAATCGGCCCGCCTGGATCCACCGAGGGCGACCCCAATCGTGCCGGACGAGCGACCGGCCACCACACCACACCAACTAAGGAAGCACCCGTGAGCAAGCGTACTTACCAGCCGAACAACCGCCGCCGTCACAAGACGCACGGTTTCCGCCTGCGCATGCGCACCCGTGCCGGCCGCGCGATCCTCGCTGCGCGCCGCGGCAAGGGTCGCAAGAGCCTGACCGTCTGAGGCCCCGGCCTCAGCCACCACGCGCGTGCTGCCACGTCGCCACCGACTGGTCGATTCGTCGGGCTTCAAAGAAGCGGTACGACGAGGCAAGCGCGCGGGCTCGAAGAGCCTGGTGGTCCACCTGATCGTCCCTGACACCGGCATCGATGCCGTTGAGGAGCGCGAGCCGCAGGTGGGCTTCGTGGTGAGCAAGGCCGTCGGTCCGGCCGTCGTCCGGAATCGCGTGAAACGCAGACTGCGTCATCAGGCCCGGGAGTCCCTGAGCGGACTCCCGGGCTCTGCTGTGCTTGTGGTCCGTGCACTTCCCCCTGCAGCCGGCGCTTCGTACGACGACCTCGGCACCGATCTGAGGCGTTGTCTCGCGCGGGTGCTGTCATGAGCTTCGTGCGGAGTGGTCTCGACAAGCTCGACCGCCTGCTGACGTACGTCCTGGTCGGAATGCTCCACGTGTGGCGGACGCTCATCAGTCCGCTGTATGGCGATGTGTGCCGCTACTACCCGTCGTGCTCGGCGTACGGGCTCGAGGCCGTCAAGACGCACGGCCCCTGGCGCGGGAGCTGGCTGACGGTGCGCCGTCTGTCCCGTTGCGTCCCCTGGGCCAAGACTCGGGGCTTCGATCCCGTGCCACCCCCGAAGAATCCAAGAGACCCTGAAGACCTTGTCCGTGTAAGTGCGGACTCCCGACAACGAGGAGCCTGATCCGTGGGAGCCATAGGCGATCTGTTCGGATGGATCGCAACACCGCTGTATTACGCCATCTCGGGCATCCTGCTCGTGTGGCAGAAGGCGTTCTCGTACGTCATTCCGTCCGAAGGCTGGCAGTGGGCGCTGGCCATCGTCGGTCTGACCGTGACCATCCGCGCGCTGTTGATCCCGCTGTTCGTGAAGCAGATCAAGTCGAGCCGGAACATGCAGCTGCTGCAGCCGAGGGTCAAGGAGCTGCAGAAGAAGTACGGTCACGACCGCGAGAAGCTCGCCGCCGAGACCATGAAGCTCTACAAGGACTCGGGCACCAACCCGTTCGCGTCCTGCCTGCCGCTGCTGCTGCAGATGCCGATCTTCTTCGTGCTGTTCCGGATGTTGGAGCACGCCTCGAACGGTGACGGCAAGGGCTTCCTGAGCGACGCCGACGCCCACGAGTTCGCCAGCTCGACCTGGCTCGGCTCGTTGCTCTCGGACCAGTTCACGACGGCCGACCACATCAGCACGTACTTCCTCACCGGGTTCCTGGTCCTGGCGATGATCGCCACGACCTTCCTCACCCAGCGCCAGCTGATGTCGAAGAACATGCCTGCCGACGCGATGACCGGGCAGTACGCGCAGCAGCAGAAGCTGCTGCTCTATGTACTGCCTGTCGTGTTCGCCGTCGGTGGTATCGCCTTCCCGGTCGGAACGATCCTCTACTGGACCTCCTCCAACCTGTGGACGATGGGTCAGCAGTTCTACGTGATCCGCAACAACCCCGCGCCGGGGACGCCGGCCTTCGACGCCAAGCAGGAGCGCGACCGGGCCAAGCGTAAGAAGAAGGGCATGACCGACGCGGAGATCGACATCGTCGAAGCCGAGGAGACGGTCACCGAGAAGCGTCCGGTGCAGCGCAACCAGCCCAAGAACCAGACCAGGAGCCAGCGGAAGAAGGCCGGCACGACCGCCGGTCGCTCCACGACCCAGAAGGACGGGGGAACCAAGTGACGACTCAGGATGTGAGCGAGACCGAGGTCGAGACTGTGGAGGCGGTCAGCGAAGAGACGCGCCTCAAGCAGCTCGAGCAGGAAGGTGACATCGCGGCGGACTACCTCGAGGAGCTCCTCGACATCGCCGACCTCGACGGTGACCTCGACATGGACGTCGAGGGCGACCGTGCCGCCGTCTCGATCGTCGGGGGAGACCTGCAGCAGCTGGTCGGTCGTCACGGGGAGGTCCTGGACGCCCTTCAGGAGCTGACCCGGCTCGCGGTCTACCGTGAGACCGGCGAGCGGTCCCGCCTGATGCTCGACATCGGTGGCTACCGCGCCGACCGTCGCTCGACGCTGATGGCGCTCGCCGAGGAGACCGTGGCGAAGGTCAAGGAGTCCGGAGCCCCGGTCTCACTGAAGCCGATGTCGCCCTTCGAGCGGAAGGTCGTGCACGACGCCGTCGCCGCCGCCGGCCTCACCTCTGAGTCCTCCGGTGTGGAGCCGCGGCGCTACGTGGTCGTCCTGCCTGACTGACGCTGACACAAAGAGATCGCCCCTCGTGCCGTGTGGCACGAGGGGCGATCTCTTTGTGCGGGTGTTTCACGTGGAACGGGGGATCGGTGGTCGAGCCTGTCGAGACCACGACCTCGCGGTCGTGCAAGGACCTCTTCGTGGCTGCCCCCGGCCCGGCGCCGACGTCGAGCAGCCGCTGGGCAGCGTCCAGGTGCGGCAGCAGGTAGGCAGCGGAGTTCTCCGCCGTACGCC